>NZ_SMKS01000072.1:0-26979 GCF_004348435.1 Saccharopolyspora terrae
GTGGTGGTGAGGGCGTTGAAGAAGGTCTTGAGGTCGTCGTGGGCGTGGAGGGGCAGGACGTGGGAGACGTAGTGGTCCGGGCGGACCACCACGAGGGCGCCCTCCCGGCTGATGTTGCGGGCGGTGAAGATGTCGTCCGCCGGGTCCGCGGCGTAGACCTTCTCGTAGTCGATGATCTCGAACGGGCCGACCACGGGCTTGTAGGCGGCGGGGACCCGGCCGAGGTCGACCTCGGTGTGCGGTTGCTGGTAGACGACCTTGACGTCGAAGCAGGCGTCGACGTCGCGGTCCGCCGGGGTGTGGCGCAGCACCGGTGAGTCCGGAGCCGTGGTGATCCACTCGGCGAAGTCGGTGACCTGCGAGGGTTCTCCCGGGCCGGGCCGGTCGGCGAAGACGTAGATGCGCCAGCGGCCGTCGGCCCGGTGGTGGTGGCCGAGGTGGACCGGGTTGGCGTCGCAGACCCGGGTCACCGGGTGGGACTTGAACCGCTTGCCGATCGGGAATCCCGCGGCCAGGTCCTGGTGCGCGGCCTCGGCGGTGATCATCGACTGCTGGTACTGCGTCATGAGACCGGCCGGGAACTCGGCGGTCTTGACGTAGAAGTCCTCCAGCTCGGTCGGGTCGGAGAGCTCCTCGGGTTTGGCGGCCATCAGCTTCGACCAGCGGCGGTCGAAGTCGATGAGGTTCTGGGCGATGACCTGGCGCTCGGCGGAGTAGGTGTCCAGCAGCGCCGGGTCGGCGCGCCCGTCGAGGACGTGCGCGACCTTCCAGGCGATGTTCCAGCCGTCCTGCATCGAGACGTTCATGCCCTGACCAGCTTTGGCGCTGTGGGTGTGGCAGGCGTCGCCGGTGATGAACACGCGCGGGTGCTGCACGCCCACGAGCTCGCCGGGCACGTCGTCGAACTT
Source organism: Saccharopolyspora terrae (assembly GCF_004348435.1). Lineage (NCBI taxonomy): Bacteria > Bacillati > Actinomycetota > Actinomycetes > Pseudonocardiales > Pseudonocardiaceae > Saccharopolyspora > Saccharopolyspora terrae. The sequence goes on from NZ_SMKS01000072.1 coordinate 909, forward strand.
GTCGGTCAACCGGTGCCCGACCTCGTAGACGCTGCGCCAGGCCACGTGCTTCACCGTCATCGTGTACGGGTGCAGGATCCGGTTGGCGCGCGCCTCCACCTCTTCCTGCGTGGTCTCGCGGACCTTGCCGTGATCGGCCTCGGAGATCTCGCCGAGGTCGACGTACATCCGGAACAGGTGGTTCCCCTCGCGCGGGATGTGCAGGATGCTGCCGCCGTCGTGGGACTGGATGGCGCACTTGGTGCGGATGTCGGGGAAGTCGGTCTCGGCCAGCACGTCCATGACGCCCCAGGCGTGATTGGCCTGGTCGCCGACCAGTTCCCGGCCGATCGACTCCCGCACGCCGCTGCGCGCGCCGTCGCAGCCGATCACGTACTTGGCACGGACGGTGCGTTCGGACCCCTCGTCGGGTCCGGCCGTCCCGCGCAGCCGCACGTTCACGCCGTCGTCGTCGACGTCGAGCCCGACGAACTCCCAGCCGTAGTCCGGTTCCAGCCGTCCGGGGGCGTTGCGGGCGGCCTCGGCGAAGTAGTCCAGCACGCGGGCCTGGTTGACGATCAGGTGCGGGAACTCGCTGATGCCGGTCGGGTCGTCGGGCGCACGTGCGGCGCGCACGATGTTCTCCGGGTGCTCCGGGTCAGGTTTCCAGAACGCCATCTCGGTGATCCGGTAGGCCTCCTCGATGATCCGCCCGGCGAAGCCGAACGCCTGGAAGGTCTCGACGCTGCGAGCCTGGATCCCGTCGGCCTGACCGACTTCCAGCCGGCCCGGCCGGCGTTCGACCAGCCGGGCCGTGATGTTCGGGAACTGCGCCAGCTGCGCGGCAGCGATCATGCCGGCCGGGCCGCTGCCCACGATGAGCACGTCGACCTCACCCGGCAGCTCCTCGGGGCGGTTGAGACCCACGCCGGCTGCGGGCTGAACTCGCGGGTCGCCGGAAACGTATCCGTGGTGGTGGAACTGCAACGCGCTCTCCTCACTCCGTCGTGAGTTCGACGGCTTCCCCGCTCAGAGCGAGGTGCCGAGTTTGAATCCCTTGTCCTCGTCGCCCTTGCGCGTGTAGGAGAAGCCGTCGGCTCCCACCGTCACGGCCATCTCGCTGCTGTCGGTGCGCACCTGCAGGGGCTGCGGGTTGCCGTCGAGGTCGAGCACCGGCGAGGCCTCGGTGTACCAGGACGGGACCACGGGGTTGCCCCACCAGTCGCGGCGCTGGTTGTCGTGGACGTCCCAGGTCACGACGGGGTTGTCGGGGTCGCCGGTGTAGTAGTCCTGGGTGTAGATCTCGACGCGGTGCCCGTCGGGGTCGCGGATGTAGAGGTAGAAGGCGTTGGACACGCCGTGGCGGCCCGGTCCGCGCTCGATGATGTCGGACATGCGCAGCGCGCCGAGCTTGTCGCAGATCGACAGGATGTTGTGCTTCTCGTGCGTGGCGAAGGCGATGTGGTGCAGCCGCGGGCCGTCGCCGCCGGTCAGGGCGGTGTCGTGGACGGTGTCCTTGCGCCGCAGCCAGGCCGCGTAGGTGGTTCCCTCGGCGTCCTGGATGTCCTCGGTGACGCGGAAGCCCAAGTCCTCCAGGTATTCCCGCCCCTTCGGCACGTCGGGGGTGACCTGGTTGAAGTGGTCCAGGCGTACCAGAGCGCCCGGGGTGTGGAGGTCGTAGCGCCATGCCAGCCGCTCGACGTGCTCCACCTCGTGGAAGAACTCGTACGGGAACCCGAGCGGGTCGGTCACCCGGACGGAGTCACCGATGCCCTGGGTGAAGCCGTCCTTCCGGCGTTCGGTGCGGCAGCCGCGCGCGGCGAACCACTCCTCGGCCCGGTCCACGTCCTCGGGGGTCCGCACCCGGTAGGAGAACGCCGCCGCGGCGGCCACCGGTCCCTTGCGCAGGACGAGGTTGTGGTGGATGAACTCCTCCAGCGTGCGGAGGTAGATCGCCTCGTCGTCCTCCTCGGTGACCACCAGGCCGAGGACGTCGACGTAGAACTCCCGCGCCCTGGCCAGGTCGGTGACCACCAGGTCGAGGTACGCGCAACGCAGGATGTCCGGCGGGGTGAGGTCGGCACTCATCGTTGAACGCTCCTTCACTTCAGTCGTCAGGCGCCGAACTTCGGGGTGTGGACGGGGGCCAGCGAGATGTGCATGGCCTGCTGGTCGGAGTAGAAGTCCAGCGACCGGTAGCCGCCCTCGTGCCCGAGCCCGGAGGCCTTCACACCGCCGAACGGGGTGCGCAGGTCGCGGACGTTGTGCGAGTTCAGCCAGACCATCCCGGCGTCCACGCGCTGCCCGAAGGTGTGCGCGCGCTCCAGGTTCGCCGTCCACACGTAGGCGGCCAGCCCGTACTTGACGTCGTTGGCCAGTCGCAGCGCTTCCTCGTCGGTGTCGAACGGGGTGATCGCCACGACCGGGCCGAAGATCTCCTCCTGGAAGATCCGCGCGGTCGGCGGCACGTCCACGAACACCGTCGGTGCCACGTAGTTGCCCGACTCCAGGCCCTCCGGGCGTCCGCCGCCCGCGGCGAGCTTCGCCTCGGTCTTGCCGATCTCGATGTAGCCGGTGACCTTCTCGTAGTGCTCGGGGTGCACCAGCGCGCCGACCTCGGTGGAAGGGTCGTGCGGGTCGCCCACCTTGACGTTCTTCGCGCGCTCGACGTACCGGCGCACGAACTCGTCGTAGATGCTGCGCTCCACCAGGATTCGGCTCCCGGCGGTGCAACGTTCGCCGTTGAGGGAGAACACGCCGAACACGGTGGAGTCGATCGCGGCGTCCAGGTCGGCGTCGGCGAACACGATCGCCGGGCTCTTGCCGCCGAGCTCCATCGACAGGGCCTTGAGCGTCGGGGCGGCGTTGGCGAAGATCAGCTTGCCGGTCGCGGACTCGCCGGTGAAGGAGATCAGCTGCACGTCGGTGTGCTTGACCAGCGCGTCCCCGGCCTCCTCCCCGAGCCCGTTGACGATGTTGAACACCCCGTCGGGAACCCCGGCCTCGCGGAAGATCTCCGGCCACAACCCGGCCGACAGCGGCGTGAACTCGGCGGGCTTGAGCACCACCGTGCACCCGGAGGCCAAGGCGGGCGCCAGCTTCCAGCTCTCCAGCATGAACGGCGTGTTCCACGGCGTGATCAGCCCGGCAACGCCCTTGGGCTTGCGGTTGACGTAGTTGACCTGCTTGCCCGGCACCTTGTAGGTGTCATCGGCCTGGGCGACGATCAGGTCCGCGAAGAACCGGAAGTTCTCCGCCGCCCGCTTCGCCTGACCCAACGCCTGCGTGATCGGCAAACCGGTGTCGAAGGTCTCCAGCTCCGCCAGCCGCTCGTTGCGGGTCTCGACGATGTCGGCGATCTTGTTCAGGATCCGGGCGCGCTCGCGCGGCAGCATCCCCGGCCACGGGCCCTCGTCGAAAGCCTTGCGGGCAGCCGAGACCGCGCGGTCGATGTCGGCCTGCTTGCCCGACGAGGCCTCCAGGTAGGACTGGTTGGAAACCGGGTCGAGGACCTCGAAGGTGTCGCCGTCGAGGCTGTCGACGAACTCGCCGTCGATGAAGTGCTGGATGCGCTTGGGCAGGTCGGCCGGCACGTGCTGGATCGTCATGTCAGTTCCCTCCGGCGATGGTGTCGTCGTCCTCGACCGGCGACAGGAAGTCGGATCCCTCGGCGAGCAGCGCGCGGATCTTGTCCTTGCCCGCGTCGGTCGGCGTGATCAGCGGCGGCCGGACGTGCTCGGAGCGGATCAGGCCGCGCTGGGCCAGCACCCACTTGACCGGCGCCGGGTTGGTCTCCACGAAGATCAGGTCCACCAGCGGGTGCAGCCCGTAGTGGATGTCCAGCGCCTCGTCCATCCGTCCGGCGTGGAAGGCCTCGTACATCCGCTTCGTCGCCCCGGGCGCGATGTTGGCCGTGGCGCTGACGAAACCCGTGCCGCCCAGCGCCAGCAGCGGCAGGCACAGCAGCTCGATCCCGGACCACACCAGCAGATCCCGGCCTGCGGCCTTGATCACCCGCGAGAAGTGCTCGAAGTCCTTGGTGGTCTCCTTGATGCCCACGAAGTTCGGCACGTCCCGGTGCAACCGGGCCACCGTCTCCGGCGCGATCTCCACCGCGGTCCGGGTCGGCACGTTGTAGGCGATGATCGGCAGGTCCGGGTACTCCTGGGCGACCGTGGAGTACCAGACGTAGAGCGCTTCCTGCGTCGGCTTTGCGTAGTACGGCGTGATGATCAGCGCCGCGTCCACGCCCGCGTCGTAGGCCGCGCCGGTGAGCTCGATCGTCTCGTCCAGCTTCGCCGAACCCGTGCCCGGCACCACGGGGGCGCGACCGTCGACGGTCTTGAGCACGGTGCGGATCGCATCGGCGCGCTCGTCGATGGTCTGCGCGCTGGGCTCACCGGTCGAACCGCCGATGGAGATCCCGTCGGAGCCCTGCTTGAGCTGCCACTGGACGAGGTTCGCCAGCGAGGCGTGGTCCACCTCGCCGTCGGCGGTGAACGGGGTGATCACCGGAGCGATCGATCCCGTCAACTGCTCGGGTCGGGTACGCCAGTTCGTCATCGGGTTCCTTCCTGGTCGCGCTCGGCGTCGTAGCGGCGGCGCCACTCTCCGGTCAGCGGGTACAGCCCGTCCACGGCCGCGCCTTCGGCGACGCGGGCGGCGATCCACTCCTCCTCGGCCTCCTGCTCGATCGCGGCGTCGAGCACCTGATCGAGCAGCGCGGGCGGGATGACCAGCACCCCGTCGTCGTCGCCGACGATGACGTCGCCGGGCTGCACGGTCGCCCCGCCGCAGGCCACGGTGATGTCGTTGTCCCACGGCACGTGCTTGCGCCCGAGCACCGCCGGGTGCGGGCCGCCGGAGAAGGTGGGGATGTCGAGCTCCCTGACCGCGCTGTGGTCGCGCACTCCCCCGTCGGTGACGATCCCGGCCGCGCCCAGCACCTGCGCGCGCAACGCGAGGATGTCGCCGACGGTGCCACTGCCGCGCTCGCCGCGCGCCTCGACCACCAGCACGTCTCCGGGCTTCAGCGAGTCGAAGGTCCGCTTCTGCGCGTTGTACCCGCCGCCGTGGCTGCGGAACAGGTCTTCGCGCGCGGGCACGAAGCGCAGCGTGCGGGCTCGGCCGATGATCTTGCTGCCGGGCTTGTCGGTGCGCACGCCGTCGATGGACAGCTGGTTGTAGCCGTGCTTGCGCAGCTGCGCCGACAGCGTCGCCACGGCCACCTGGCGCAGCTTGGCGATGCGGTCCTCGGTGAGCTCGAACGGCGGCTCCAGCCCGGCGGCGTCGCGGCTGCCCCACGCCTCCGCCCGCTGGTGGTCGTCGACCGACGGCTGCGCGCTGAACTCCGGCAGCGGCTCGGGGCCTTCGACGACGCTGGTGCGCAGCCGTCCGGTGCTGTGGTCGGTGCCGGGAACGTCCACCTCGACCTCGACGACGTCGCCGGGCCCCACCACCGACGATCCCGCCGGGGTGCCGGTGAGCACGACGTCGCCGGGTTCGAGGGTGATCAGCTGGGAGAGGTCCGCGACCAGCTCGCCGAACGGGAAGACCACGGTCGCCGAGGAATCCTCCTGGGCGAGTTCGCCGTTGACCCAGGTGCGCACGCGCAGCGACGCCGGATCGACCTGCTCGGCGGGGATGCTCGCCGGGCCCAGCGGGGTGTAGCCGTCGCCGCCCTTGGAGCGCAGGTTGGCGCCCTTGTCGGCGGAGCGGAGGTCGTAGACGCCGAGGTCGTTGGCGGCGGTCACGGCGGCGACGTGCGACCAGCCGTCCTCACGCGCGACCCTGCGGGCGGTCGTGCCGATGACCAGCGCGATCTCGCCTTCGAAGGCCAGCAGCTCGGTTCCGGGCGGTCGCTCGACGGTCTGGCCGCTGGTCGCCAGCGACGTCACCGTCTTGAGGAAGTACGAGGGTCTCGACGGTGCCCGGCCGCGCTGGGCGATCCGCGACGGGTAGTTGAGGTGCAGCGCGATGACCTTGCCCGGCCGCCCGACGAGCGGGTGGTGCGCGAGGCCGTCAGCCGTGGAACGAGCGGCATCGGTCGTCATGACCGAGGATCGTATACGATGCCATATCTGATTACAATGCGGAGCGCGGCAGCCGCCGGAAGCGGATCGCGCCTCGGGCAAGATGGACCGCCACGTCACCGAATCGAGGAGCGATGACCACCGACGCAGCGGACGACCGCACCGCCACCAGCAAGTCCCAACTGGCCTACGAGTGGCTCCGCGACCGGATCGTCACGCACCGCTTCACCCCCGGCTACCGCTTGGTGCTCAGCCAGCTCGCCGCTGAGCTCGGCGTGAGCACGGTGCCGGTCCGCGAAGCCATCCGCAGGCTGGAGGCCGAGGGGCTGGTCACCTACGAGAAGAACGTCGGCGCCCAGGTCGCCCTGGTCGACGAGGGCGAGTACGTGACCACGATGCAGACCCTCGCCGTGGTCGAGGGCGCCGCGACCGGGTTCTCCGCTCCCCTGCTCACCGTCGAGGACCTCGCCAAGGCGCGCGCGATCAACCAGCGCATGCGCGACACGCTCGAGCACTTCGACCCGCGCCGGTTCACCGAGCTCAACGAGGAGTTCCACGCGGTGCTGTTCCTGCGCTGCCCCAACGAGCACATGACCGACCTGGTCCGCCGGGGCTGGAGCCGACTGCGCATGCTCCGCGACTCCACCTTCGGCTTCGTGCCCGGCCGCGCGGTCCAGTCGGTGGAGGAGCACGACCACCTGATCCACCTGATCGAGACCGGCGCCGACTCCATCGAGATCGAGCTCGCCGCGCGGCACCACCGCACCGCCACCCTCGACGCGTTCCTCACCTCGCAGCACGCGCAACGCCGTCCCTGACGGCGGCGCCGCTCAGAGGTGGTGCCGGCGGGCGGCCACCTGGGCCTCGTAGCGACGGCGGACCTCGCGGTGCTCTCGCGGTCGGACCGTCAGCGCTCGAACTCCCGGACTGATCCGGTGATGTTTCAGTTGAAACCGCGCCCTGGGCCGGGAAGTTTCGGGAAACTTCCCGGCCCAGGGGCGGGGCGCGAGGGTGCGATTCTTCGGGATGACTTCTCAGGTGCGGGTGTAGAAGTCCGGGCGTTCGACCAGCTCGACCTCGGCCCTGGCCTCATCGGTCTGGGCGCGCACGCCTGCTTCGCAGGCCGCTGCTGCGGCGTAGCCGTCCCATGCGGTGGCCGCTGCGGGGTCGGTGCGGCCCTGGCGGGCCGCGTCCGCCCAGCGCTGGAACTCCCGGTCGAAGGCGGCGCCGAAGCGACCGCGGAAGTCGTCGCTGATGAAACCGCCCCAGCGGCCGCCGCCGTGCACCAGCGGGCCGCCCTCGGCGCCGATGAGGGCGGTGCCGCGCTCGCCCACCGCCTCGCAGCGGACCTGGTAGCCGAAGCCGCAGTTGACGAAGATCTCCACGTCGACCAGTGCGCCGCTGGTGGTTTCGATGGTGACCAGCTGCGGGTCCAGCAGGCCCTCCGGTGCCTCCGAGCTCGACCTCGGGGCCCGGACCTCGACCGCCGCGATCTCGCTGTCGAGCAGCCAGCGGGCGGTGTCGAACTCGTGGACCACCGAGTCGTAGATCATCATCTCGCTGGTGAAACCGGGCGGAGTGGCGGCATTGCGGTGCACGCAGTGCAGCATCAGCGGGGTACCCAGGTCGCCTGCGTCGAGCAGCCGCTTGAGCTCGGCGTACTCGGCGTCGAAACGGCGCATGAACCCGACCTGCAGCAGGTGCTTCCCGCGCGCCTCCTCGGCCTCGACCACGCGCAGCGAGGACTTCGCGTCCGGGGTCAGCGGTTTCTCGCACAGCACGGGTACGCCGCGCTCGACGGCCGCGAGCAGCAGCGGCTCGTGCACGGCGCCGGGTGAGGCGATCACCAGGGCGTCCACGGCGGAGTCGTCGATCACCTCGAAGGCATCAGCTGCGGCTCGAGCTCCGCAACTGCCCGCGACCTGCCGCGCCCGGTCGAGGTCCGGATCGGCGACCGCCGCCAACCGCACGCCGCTGATGCGTTCCCGGAGACGCAGCGCGTGGTCGGCGCCCATCTTGCCCGCGCCGATGAGCCCGACGCGAAGTTGCTGTTCCTGCACGGAAATTCCCTTCTCGTGGTGAATTCAGCGCTTGAGCTCGCGGGTGATCCGCTCGAGCATGAACTTCGAGGACTCCACGGCGCGGTCCTCCCAGGCGAACACGCACGCGGTGGCGATGCCGTCGAAGTTCATCTCGCGGAGCGTGGAGAAGAAGGCCTCCCAGTCGACTTCGCCCTGGTCGATGTCGAGGTGCTGGTGGATGCGGGCCGGGGTGCCGGGTGGGTTGAGGATGTAGCGCAGCCCGGAGGAGGCCTTGTGGTTGAACGTGTCGGCGATGTGCACGTGGGTGAGCTTCTCGCCGGCGTACCGCAACATCGCGGGGATGTCGGCGCGGGCGTCCTCCCCGGAGAGGTGGAACGTGTGCGGCGCGCAGTACAGGTAGTTCACACACGGCTTGTTGATCGCCCGCACCAGGTCCACAGCAGGGGTGTTGACCTCGCAGAAGTCGTCCGGGTGGGCCTCCAGGTTCAGCGCGATCCCCTCGCGTTCGAACGCCGGGAGCAGCTCCTCCATCGACCTCCAGAACGCCGCCTCGCTCTCGCCGGCGCGTTCCGGGCGGCCGTTGAACTCGGAGTTCATCTGGGTGCAGCCGAGTTCGGCGGTCACCTCGATCATGCGCCTCCAGTAGCGCACGGCCGCCTGGCGTTCGGCCTCGTCAGGCCCCGACCACCGGTACAGCGGCAGCACGCTGGCCAGCTGCACGCCGGTCTCGCTCAGCGCGGACTTGAGCTCGGCGACCCGGTCGTCATCAGCGCGCGGGTGGAGGAAGAAGGGCATGAAGTCGTCCCGCGGGGAGAGCTCGATGTGCTCGTAGCCGATGTCGGCGACGGTGCGCACCATCTCCCGGATCGGGAGCATGCGGAACATGTGCGGATCGATTGCGATCTTCATGAGAGGTCCTCAGAGGAGGGTCGAAGGGTTCACGCGTAGCGGACGCGGAGCTCGCTTTCCAGGGTTTCCAGGGACTTGCCTCGGGTTTCGGGCACGAACTTGGCCACGAACGCGATGGCGAGCACGCCGACCGCGACGAACACCAGGAACGTGGTCGCGATGCCCAGCGCGTCGACCATGATCGGGTAGGTCAGACCCACCAGGAAGTTCGCCGCCCACAACGTCAGGCTGGCCAGTCCGAACGCGAAACCGCGCATCTTCAGCGGGAAGATCTCCGAGAGCATCAGCCAGGTCACCGGCGAGGTCGCGCCCTGCTGGAACGCCAGGAACGTCACGGTCAGGGCCAGCACCAGCGCACCGCGGAGCAACCCTTCCGGGACGGTCATCGACACCACTGCGACCAGCAGCAGCGCGGTGGCCGTGCCCGCCTGACCGATCAGCAGCATCGGTCTGCGGTTGACCCGGCCGAGCAGGTAGATCCCGACGAAGGTCGCCAGCACCGAGATGACGCCGTTGGCGATGTTGGCGACGATGGCTCCGTTGGCCGAGAACCCGGAGCTCTTCAGGATTCGCGTGCCGTAGTACATGATCGTGTTCACGCCGCTGACCTGCTGGACGACGGCGATGCCGATGCCGACCACCAGCAGGCGCCGCACCCACGGCACTTTCAGGTCCGCCCATCCCCCGGCGTGCTGCTGCTGGTCCTGCTCTGCCATCCGCTGCACCTCGGCGAGCTCGCTCTCGGCGCGCTGCGCGGTGCGGACCTGCCGGAGAACCTCCAGCGCCTCGCCGAGGCGGCCCCGGGAGGCGAGCCAGCGCGGGCTCTCCGGCATCACCAGCATCCCGAACCACAGCACCACTGCGGGCAACGTGGCGATGACCAGCATGTAGCGCCAGACGTGCGCGGACTCGCCCAGCGCCCCGGCGATCGCAGCGTTGAAGGTGAAGGCCGCGAGCTGACCGCTGACGATCATCAACTCGTTCTGCGTGACCAGGCGGCCGCGCCGCTCGGCGGGCGAGACCTCTGCGAGGTAGGTCGGCACCGTCACCGAGGCACCGCCGACGGCCAGGCCGAGCACGAACCGCGCGATCACCATGAACGTGGCGCTGGGCGCGAACGTGCAGGCCAGCGCGCCGACGAGGAAGATCCCGGCGAGCCAGAGGATGGTGCGGCGCCTGCCTCGCGCGTCGGCGAACCTGCCTGCGGCGAAGGCGCCGATCGCCGCGCCGAACAGCAGCGAGCTGGTGACCAGACCTTCGGTGAGCGGGGTCAGCCCCAGATCCGTCTGCATGTAGGGCAGGGCACCGTTGATGACGCCGGTGTCGTAGCCGAACAACAGCCCGCCGAAGGTCGCCACGACGGTGATGACCTTCAAACGACGGGACTGCGCACCGGTTCTCGGCTCGGTGGCCGGAGCGGGCACTTCACTGTTCACTTCGGACATTCGTGCGGTCTCCTTCGTGGAGCGCGCCCGCGGAACGGGCGCTAAGCGATCTCCCCAGGGGTGGAGGTCACCGCGCTTGCGGGCGCCGGGTTCCGCTCAGACCGCAACCGCCGAGGTATTCGCGGGTGCGCACGGCGATGGGCATCGGCACGTCCGGCGCGCACGGGTAGAGGTCCTGCTCGACGATCACGAACAGCTCCGCATCCAACGCGGACAGCTCGCGCACGACCTCTCCGGGGTCGGGCACACCAGCTGGGGGCTCCACGCACACGCCGCGCTTGACGGCCTCGCCGAACGACAGGTCCTCGGCAGCGACCTGCGCCAGCACGCCGGGATCCATCTGCTTGATGTGCACGTAGCCGATGCGCTCGGCGAATCGCCTGATCAGGTCGAGGTTGTCCCCGCCGCCGTAGGCCACGTGCCCGGTGTCCAAGCACAGGTTGGCGTAGCGCGAGTCGGTGGCGTCGAGGAAGCGCTCGATCTCCGCCTGGGTCTGGACGTGGCTGTCGGCGTGCGGGTGCAGGCACAGCCGGACGTCGTGCTCCTCCAGCAGGATCTTGCCGAGCTCGTTGGCGGCCGAGCCCAGCGCGCGCCACTGCTCGCCGCTCAACTGCGGTGATTCGGTGAAGGCACCGGTCTTCTCGTCCCGGAACATCGGCGGGATGAACACCAGGTGGTGGGCGCCGACGGCCGCGGTCAGCTTCGCGACCTCGCTGACCTCGGAGAGCATCCGATCCCATTCCTCCGGCCTGTGCAGCGCGCCGAAGGTGGTGCCCCCGGAGACCTGCAGACCCCGGGCACCGACCTCGTCGGCGAGCCGCTGCGGGTCCAGCGGCAGGTATCCGGGCGGGCCGAGCTCCAGCCAGCGGTAGCCGGCTTCGACGAGTTCGTCGAGGAAGCGGGTGTAGGGGACCTGGTGCTCGTCCTCGGGGAACCACACGCCCCACGAGTCGGGTGCGGAGCCCAGGCAGAGATTGCCCGCCACGGTGCGCGGCGTGACGTCAGACGTCGTCGTCATCGAACCCTCCTCGGTTCCCGGCATGCCGGTCAGTGCGGCCACCGGTGGGTCTCGATCGCCGGAATCGGCGAGAGGTAGGACCTGGCACGCGCGCCGACTAGCGCGCTCTAGTCCCGAACACTATGTTGGCGGTCACATCGATATGTCAAGACGTTCTGCCAAACTTCTTCGGTCTCGGCATGAGGCAGGATCGGCGGCGTGATCGACGAATCCGGACGTCCCGACGGCACCACCGGCCGACGGCCGACGATGGCCGATGTCGCCCGCGCGGCAGGGGTTTCCCGCGCGCTGGTCTCGTTGGTCTTCCGCAACAAGCCGGGCGCGGGCGAGGAAACCCGGCAGCGCGTTCTGCAGGCCGCGGACCGGCTCGGCTACCGCCCGGACACCGCCGCCCGGATGCTCGCCAGCCATCGCAGTCGCACGCTGGGCGTGATGCTCACCGTCCACCAGCCCTTCCAGGCCGATCTGGTGGAAGCGATCTACCCGGAGGCCGAAAGCCTCGGCTACGAGGTGCTGCTGTCGGCCACCGCGCCCTCGCGCGACGAGCGGAAGGCCGTGGAAGCGCTGCTCAGCCACCGCTGCGAGGCGCTGATCCTGCTCGGCCCGCGCGCCGACGAAGTCCTGCTCGACGAGCTCGGCCGCCGCGCCGTGGTCACGGCGATCAACGCGCGCGAGGACTCGGACCGCATCGACAACGTGCGCACCGCCGACGAGGCGGGTGCGCAGCAGGCCGTGGACCACCTCGTCGACCTCGGCCATCGCGAGATCGTGCACGTCGACGGCGGCGACGAACCGGGATCAGCCGAGCGCCGCGATGCCTACCTGCGCGCGATGGACGCGCGCGGACTCAGCGAACGCGCGCGGGTGCTCCCGGGAGCGCACACCGAGCAGGCCGGGCAGGACTCCGCCCGGCTCCTGCTCGGCGAAGCCCGCCTGCCCACAGCCGTGTTCGCGAGCAACGACCGCTGCGCCCTCGGACTGCTGCGCGCGTTCGCGCTGGCCGACGTCGAGGTTCCCGAGGCCATCTCCATCGTCGGCTACGACGACAGCCACGTCTCGCACCTGGCCCCGGTGGCCCTGACCACGATCCGCCAGGACGCCGGTCAGATGGCGAGGCACGCGGTGCGACTGGCAGTCGAGCGCCTGGAGGACACCTCGCGGGAAGCGCAGGAGGTCGTGCTCGACCCCAGGCTCGTGTCACGGGGCAGCACCGCACCACCTTCTCGCTGACATCGCCTCCGGCGGCGATGCCGGGTGTTCCTGCGAACGGCCCCCGCTCAGCTGTTGCTGGGGAATCCCAGGTCGACGCCACCATCGCTGGGGTCGGGCCAGCGGGTGGTGATGACCTTGCCCCGGGTGTAGAAGTGCACACCGTCGTTCCCGTAGATGTGGTGGTCGCCGAACAGCGAGTCCTTCCAGCCGCCGAAGGAGTGGTAGCCGACCGGCACCGGGATCGGGACGTTCACGCCGACCATGCCGGCCTTCACCTCCAGCTGGAAGCGGCGAGCCGCTCCGCCGTCGCGGGTGAACAGGGCCGTGCCGTTGCCCCAGCGGGATCGGTTGATCAGGCCGAGCGCTTCCTCGTAGCTCTCGGCGCGCACCACCGCCAGCACCGGGCCGAAGATCTCGTCGGCGTAGACGTCCATCTCCGGGGTGACCTTGTCGACGAGGCTGACTCCGGTGAAGAAGCCGTCCTCGTGACCGTCGACGACCAGTCCCGTCCCGTCCACGACGACCTCGGCGCCCTGCTCGCGGGCCTTGGGCACGTAGGAGGCGACCCTGTCGCGGTGTTCGGCGGTGATCAGCGGACCCATCTCCGAGGCCGGGTCGTCGCCGGGACCGATCGTCAGCGCGCGGGCGCGGTCGGCGATCTTGCCGACGAGCTCGTCGCCGATCGGGTCGACCGCCACGACCACCGAGACCGCCATGCACCGCTCGCCCGCACTGCCGTAGGCGGCTGAAACCGCCGCGTCGGCCGCCTGGTCCAGGTCGGCGTCCGGGAGCACGAGCATGTGGTTCTTCGCGCCGCCGAGCGCCTGCACCCGCTTGCCGTGCGCACCGGCGGTGTCGTGGACGTGCTTGGCGATCGGTGTTGAACCCACGAAGCTCACGGCCTCGACGTCCGGGTGCTCCAGCAGCCGGTCCACGGCGGTCTTGTCGCCGTGGACGACGTTGAGCACGCCATCGGGAACGCCCGCCTGGTGGGCGAGCTCCACCAGCCGCAGCGTCGCCGACGGGTCCTTCTCGCTCGGCTTGAGCACGAAGGCGTTCCCGCAAGCCAGGGCGACCGGGAACATCCACATCGGCACCATGGCGGGGAAGTTGAACGGGGTGATGCCCGCGACCACGCCGACCGGCTGGCGGATCGACTCCACGTCCACGCGGGTCGAGACCTGGGTGGAGGTCTCGCCCTTGAGCAGCTGCGGGATGCCGCAGGCCAGTTCGACGATCTCCAGGCCGCGCGCGACCTCGCCGAGCGCGTCGGAGTGGACCTTGCCGTGCTCGGCGGTGATCAGCTCGGCGATCTCGTCCCGGTGGGCGTTGACCAGCTCGCGGTAGTTGAACATCACCTGCGTTCGCTTGGCCAGCGAAGCGGTCCCCCAGGTCTCGAACGCCTTGGCGGCGGACGAGACCGCTGTGTCCACTTCGGACTCCGAAGCGAGCGGAACCCGCCCGGTGACCTCGCCGGTGGCGGGGTTGGTGACCGAACCGTGGCGGCCGGAGGTGCCGTCGGAGTGCTTGCCGTCGATGAAGTGCTGGATGGTCCTCACTGCGTCCTCGCGTTCTCTCACAGGTGGTGGCGGCGGGACGCCACCTGGTCTTCGTATCGCTTGCGTGCCTCGCGGGTGCTCTCGCGGTCTGCGACCTCGGCGACCGGAACGTCCCACCAGGCCTCCGGCGGCAGCTGAGCCTTGGCCGGGTCCGTTTCGACGTAGACCGCCGTGGGCCGCGGGTCCTCGCGGGAGTCGCGCAGCGCGCGCCGCAGCTCGTCGGCGGTCTCCGCGCGCAGCACCCGCATCCCCAGGCTCGCGGCGTTGGCGGCCAGGTCCACCGGCAGCGGTTCGCCGGTGAAGGTTCCGTCGTCGGTGCGGTAGCGGTAGGCGGTGCCGAAGCGCTCGCCGCCGACCTTCTCCGACAGTCCGCCGATGGAGGCGTAGCCGTGGTTCTGCACCAGCACCAGGTTGATCTTGATGCCTTCCTGCACAGCGGTCACCAGCTCGGTCGGCATCATCAGATAGGTGCCATCGCCGACCAGCGCGAACACCTCCCGCGAGGGGTCGGCCAGCCGCGCGCCGATCGCAGCCGGGATCTCGTACCCCATGCAGGAGTAGCCGTATTCGACGTGGTACTGCTGCGGGTCCTTGGCGCGCCACAGCTTGTTGAGGTCCTCGGGCAGCGAACCCGCCGCGTTGATCACCACGTCCCGGTCGCCCAGGACCTCGTCGAGGACGCCGATGACCTCGGCCTGCCCAGGGCGCTCGTCACCGCGCGCTGCGCGAGTGACCGAGTCGATCACCTCGGCCCAGCGGCGAGCACCCGCCTGCGCGCGCTCGGCGTGGTCGTCGGCGACCCGGTGTCCGGTCAGGGCCTGCGAGAGCTGCCGCAGCGTCGTGCGCGCGTCCCCGACGACCGGGGCGGCGGCCTGCTTGTGCGCGTCCGACGAGGCGATGTTGATGTTGACGAACCGCACGTCCGGGTTCGCGAACAGGGTGCGGGAAGCCGTGGTGAAGTCCGAGTAGCGGGTCCCCACGCCGATGATCAGGTCGGCCTCGCGGGCGAGGTCGTCGGAGATCTCGGTGCCGGTGTGCCCGATCGAACCCAGCGCGCACGGGTGGTCGTAGCGCAGCGAACCGCGCCCGGCCTGGGTCTCGGCAACGGGAATCCCGGTGCGCCCGGCGAGCTCGGCCAGTTCCCGCTCCGCCCCGCTGTGGTGCACTCCCCCGCCGGCGATGATCAGCGGTCGGCGCGCGCCCCGGATCGCCTCCACGGCGTCCGAGACCGACTCCGGGTCGGCGACCGGGCGGTGCACCCGCCAGACGCGTTCGGCGAAGAACTCCTCCGGCCAGTCGTGGGCTTCGGCCTGCACGTCCTGCGGCAGCGCCAGCGTCACCGCTCCGGTTTCCACCGGGTCGGTGAGCACCCGCATCGCCTCCAACGCCGAGGGGATCAGCGCTTCGGGCCGCCAGATGCGGTCGAAGTAGCGCGACACCGGGCGCAGGCAGTCGTTGACCGAGACATCGCGCGCGTGCGGCACTTCCAGCTGCTGCAGCACCGGGTCGGCGGGCCGGGTCGCGAAGACGTCGCCGGGAAGCAGGAGGACCGGCAGGTGGTTGATGGTGGCCAGCGCCGCGCCGGTGACCAGGTTCGTCGCGCCCGGACCGATCGAGGTGGTGACCGCGTAGGTCGACATCCGGTTGCGCTGCCGGGCGAAACCGACGGCCGCGTGCACCATCGACTGCTCGTTGCGGCCCTGCAGGTAGGGCATCCGGTCGCCGGACTCCAGCAGCGCCTGGCCGATCCCGGCCACGTTGCCGTGCCCGAAGATGCCCCAGCAGCCCTCGATCAGCCGCTGCCGCACGCCGTCGCGCTCGGTGCGCTGGTTGGCCAGGAACAGCACCAGGGCCTGCGCGACGGTGAGCCTCCGCGTCGTCATCGTGCCTCCACTTCGGACGGAGCCTGGTAGAACGGCAGCCGGGGGTCGACCGGCTGGTCCTCCCATGTGCCGCGCACCCACGCGTGCGCGGGGTCGTCGCAGATCAGCCAGGCGCGCTCCGGTGAAGGACCGGCCATGACGTTGAGGTAGTACATGTCGTAGCCGGGCACCGCCATCGACGGGCCGTGCCAGCCGTCCGGGATCAGCACCACGTCACCGCTGCGGACCTCGGCGAGCACGTCGGTGGCGCTGTCCGGGCCGGACGGGTACACGCGCTGGTAACCGATGCCGGGCGTGCCGTGGGAATCGGCGATCTCGAAGTAGTAGATCTCCTCCAGCCGCGATTCGCCCTCCCGCTCCTCGTCGTGCTTGTGCGGCGGGAACGACGACCAGTTGCCAGCCGGGGTGAGCACCTCCACGGCGATCAGGCGGTCGGCGTCGAAGACGTGCGCGGCACCGAAGTTGTTGACCTGGCGACTGGCCTGGCCCGCACCGCGCAGCTCCACCGGCACCTCCGAGGCCGGACCGTAGCGCGCGGGCAGCCTGTTCTCGCAGCGCGCACCGGTCAGCGCGAACCGGCCGCCTGCGCTGCTGTCGACCAGCACCGATGCGTCCCGGGGCACGTAGGCGAAGTCCGTCACACCCGCGAAGACGCTCTTCCGACCGGCGAGTTCGAAGACCTCACCGTCGCAGGACACCGCGCAGGAACCGCTGAGCGGCAGCACGATCCACTCGCTGTCGCCGGTGTCGAACCGGTGCGACTCGCCGGCCGCCAGCTCCAGCACCCGCAGCGAGGAGTAACCCCAGCCCGCCGAGTCCGGGTCGACGCAGGTTCGGTACCCGTCGCGCGCGGAGACCCCGTCGGACAGGTGAAAACCCGTGTTGCTCACGACTTCTCCCTCTCCTACAGCAGAGCGACCGCGGCGTCGACCGCGCTCGCGACGTCGTCGTCGTGCGGGTAGAGCAGGCTCCGGCCCACGACCAGCCCGCGCACGTTGGGCAGTTGCAACGCCTTGTGCCACCGCTGCTGGGTCGCGGCCGGGTCATCGGGCACCTCGCCGCCCAGCAGCACCGTCGGCAACGTGGTCGTCTCCAGGGCACGTCCGATCTCGTCGAGATCGTCGACCACCGGCACCTTCAGCCACGTGTAGGCCGAGGTTCCGCCCAGCCCGGACGCGATGGCGATCGAACGGGCCACCGCCTCCGCCGAGAGGTCGTTGCGCACCTTGCCCTCGACCCGCCGGGACAGGAAGGGCTCCACCATCGCGATCAGCCCGCGCTCGGCGAGCTCGTTGATGGCGTTGGCCGCGCCCTGCATGGTGTTCAGCGAACCCGGGTCGTCGAGGTCCAGCCGCATCAGCAGCTTCCCGGCGTCGAAGCGCATCCGCGTCAGGTCCTCGGCGCGATGACCGGTGAACCGGTCGTCCAGCTCGAACGACGAGCCCGCCAGGCCGCCTCGATTCATCGATCCGATGACGACCTTGTTCTCCAGCGCGCCGAGCAGCAGCAGGTCCTCCAGCACGTCGGCGGTGCCCAGCACACCGTCCACGCCCGGTCGCTGCAACGCCGTGCACAGCCGATCCAGCAGATCAGCGCGGTTGGCCATTGCCAGCGGCTTGCCGCCGGCGGCCAGCGCACCGCGCGCCGGGTGGTCGGCGGCGACGATCATCGTGCGGCCGGATTCGCCGAGCAGCGGGCGGCGCGTTCTCCGCGCGGCGGCCTCGGCGATGGCCTCAGGACGCGTCGCACGCGCCTCGAACAGTTCGGTGATGTTCAACGGGGACACCCGGATCTCACTTTCCACCGTGCTCACGCGTTCACCGCCGAGCCGGAATTCGTCGACAAGATCTCCTCGACCTCGTGCGCGTAGGGCATCGCGGAGGAGCACGCGAGGCGGCCGGCGACCAGCGCGCCTGCTGCGTTGGCGAAGCGCATGGTCCGCTCCAGCGCCCAGCCGTGCAGCAGCCCGTGGCACAGCGCGCCACCGAAGGCGTCCCCCGCTCCCAGGCCGTTGACGACGTCGACCGGCACGGGCGGCGCCACCGCCCTCTCGTCGCGCGTGCGCGCGAGGACCCCGTCCGGGCCTTGCTTGACCACTGCCAGCTCCACTCCGCACTCCAGCAGCCGCTCGGCGGCCTCCTCCGGATCGCGAGTGCCGACCGCGGTCTCGACCTCGTCGAGATTGCCGACGGCCACCGTCACGTGCGCGAGCGCTTCCCGGTACCAGCGGGACGCCTCCCCCTTGTCCGACCAGAACATCGGCCTCCAGTCCAGGTCGAACACGGTGGTACCGGACTTCGCGCGGTGGGCCAGCGCCGCCAGCGTCGCCGAGCGGCTGGGCTCCTCGGCCAGACCCGTGCCGGTCATCCAGAAGATGCGGGCGTCGGCGATCGCCGCGCGGTCCAGTTCGTCGTCGTGGATCTCCAGGTCGGGCGCCTTGGGACGGCGGTAGAAGTACAGCGGGAAGTCGTCCGGTGGGAACAGCTCGCAGAAGGTGACCGGCGTCTGGTACTGCTCGACGGGACTCACCCACCGGTCATCGACGTCGAAACCGCGCAGCGCCTGGTGGATGTACTCGCCGAAGGGATCGGCACCGGTGCGGCTGATGACCGCGCTGCGGTGACCGAGCCGGGCGGCGGCGACGGCGACGTTGGTGGCGGTTCCGCCGAGGTACTTGCCGAACGACTCCACCTGCGGCAGCGGAACACCGGTCTGCAACGGGTAGATGTCGACCCCGATCCGGCCCATCGTGATCACGTCGAACCGATCGCTCATCGCAGAAGCCCTCCATCGGGACAAGGCCGCGAACTGCGGCCGGAGCACGGACGTCCCTTGTCTACGTGGGCGCCCCACGCGTGTCAATAGTTTGTCAGCACATAAGGACTTATTTATGTCGTGTGTTCTTGATATCGTGAGCGCGTGACCGCCATGCGACCTCGATCCCGTGAACCGCAGTGGGATCCAGCCAGGCAGATCTCGGTCGACCACCGCAGCCCCGTCCCGCTGTACTTCCAGGTGGCCAGCCAGATCGAGGAGGCCATCACATCCGGAGCGCTGCCCGTCGGCGCGCGCCTGGACAACGAGATCGAGCTGGCGGGCAACCTCGGGCTGTCCCGCCCCACCATCCGGCAGGCGATCGGATCGCTGGTCGACAAGGGACTGGTGGTGCGCAAGCGCGGCGCGGGCACGCAGGTCGTGTTCAACCACGTCAAGCGCTCTTTGGAGCTCAGCAGCCTCCACGACGACCTTACCGGCATCGAGGCGCACCCCACGACGCGCGTGCTGGTCAACGAGATCTGCCACCCGCCCGAAAAGGCCGCCCGCGCGCTCGGACTGTCCGAACAGGACGAGGTCCTGCACCTGGAGCGCCTCCGCAGCGCGCGCGGCGAGCCGATCGCCCGGATGCGCAACTACCTCCCGGCGGCGCTGATCAAGCCCAGCGACGAGGAGCTGACCGAACGCGGCCTCTACCAGCTCCTGCGCGCGGCGGGCGTCCACCTGCACGCGGCGCAGCAGACCATCGGCGCCCGCACCGCCACCGACGAGGAAGCCGACCTGCTCGACGAGCCGCCGGGGGCCGCGCTGCTGACCGCGCAGCGCGTCACCCACGACCACACCGGCACCATCGTCGAGTACGGCACGCACGTCTACCGCGCCTCCCGCTACACCTTCGACCTCACCCTCCGCGGCAACACGTGACCCGCGAGACCTGCCGTCACCGCGAACGCACTAACGTGCTGGGCGTGATGCACGCTCGCCGAAGCCGTGATTCGTGAGGTTGCCGTGACCGAAGTACCCGAGGGGGAACCGCGCGTTCCGCTGCGCGATCAGGTCCACGACGAGCTGCAGGCCCGGATCAGCGACGGGCGGCTGCGACCCGGCGACCGGATCTTCGAGCAGGAGCTGGCCATCGAGTTCGGCATCTCCCGCGTTCCGGTGCGGGAGGCGATCCGGATGCTGCAGAGCGCGGGCATGGTCGAGGTCCGGCCGCGCCGGCGCGGCGTGTTCGTCCGCAGCCTCGACCGGCAGCAGCTCGAAGAGCTCTTCGACGTGCGCGAAGCCCTCGAAGCGCTGGCCGCGCGCCTGGCCGCCGAGCGCAGCGACTCCGCCGACGTGGAACGGCTGGGAGAGCTGGCCACCCGCGCCCGCGAGGCGCTGGACTCCTCCGACACCGACGCGATGTCGGAGGCCAACACCGAGTTCCACGACAAGCTGGTGGCGGTCTCCCGCAACGAGCTGCTGGCCTCGATGCTCGAACCGCTGCACGGACGGCTGGCCGCCCTGTTCCGGCTGAACCTGGAGCCGGAGCGGGTCTGCACCGAGCACGCGGAGCTCCACGCCGCCATAGCGGCCGGTGACGCCGAGCGGGCGTCGGAGATCGCCCGCAAGCACGTGCGCGCGAGCCGAGCGATGGTGCTCGAGCGCATGGTGCACTGAATCCGCGCTGACCTCTCTTGACTGGCGGAACCAGCTCGCCATAGTTTACGTATACGTTCAAATATACTTTCGTATCGCGAAACTCGATCCCTCGCGATCGAAGTTCGAGGGAGGTGCCGCGTTGGTCCGCTCAACAACGCCGTTCGACCTGGTCTTCCGGGCGCAGCGACTCATCGGCCCGCACGGTGAGACGTCCGGCAGCGTGGGCATCCGGGACGGCCGCATCGCCGCCGTCGAACCGCTCGACGCCGAGCTGCAGGCCACCCGGATCGTCGAGCTCGCCGACGACGAGGTGCTGCTGCCCGGGCTCGTCGACACCCACGTGCACGTCAACGACCCCGGCCGCACCGAGTGGGAGGGCTTCGAGACCGCCACCCGCGCGGCGGCCGCAGGTGGGGTCACCACCATCGTCGACATGCCGCTCAACAGCCTCCCGCCGACGGTCGACACCGACGCGCTGGAGGTCAAGCGCAAGACCGCGCGGGACAAGGCGCACGTCGACATCGGCTTCTGGGGCGGTGCGATCCCCGGCAAGCTCGACGAGCTCCGCGGACTGCACGAGGCCGGCGTGTTCGGCTTCAAGTGCTTCCTGCTGCACTCCGGCGTCGACGAGTTCCCGCCGCTGGACTCGACCCAGCTCGACACCGCGCTGCGCGAGCTGGCCGGTTTCGACGCGATGATGATCGTGCACGCCGAGGACTCCGACGCGATCGACGAGGCCCCGACCCCGCACGGCGAGGACTACGGCGACTTCCTCGCCTCCCGCCCCAAGGGCGCGGAGAACGTCGCGATCGCGCAGGTCATCGAGCTGGCCCGGCGCATCGGAGCCCGCGTGCACATCCTGCACCTGGCCTCGTCGGACGCCTTGCCGCTGATCGCCTCGGCTCGTGCCGAGGGCGTGCGGGTGACCGTCGAGACCTGCCCGCACTACCTGAGCTTCACCGCCGAGGAGATCCCCGACGGCGCCACCCAGTTCAAGTGCTGCCCGCCCATCCGCGAGGCCGCCAACCGCGAACTGCTGTGGAAGGCCCTCGCCGACGGCACGATCGACTGCATCGTCAGCGACCACTCCCCCTGCACGCCGGAGCTCAAGCGCTTCGACACCGGCGACTTCGGCGTCGCGTGGGGCGGGGTCTCCAGCCTGCAGCTGGGCCTGTCGGCCATCTGGACCCAGGCGCGCCAGCGCGGGTACGACCTGTCCGACGTGGTGAACTGGATGGCGCGCAAGCCCGCCGAGCTCGCCGGGATGCGCAGCAAGGGCTCGATCGCCGTGGGCAACGACGCGGACCTGTGCGTGTTCGCACCGGACGACGCGTTCGTCGTCGACGTCGCCAAGCTCCAGCACCGCAACCCGGTCTCGGCCTACCACGGCCGCCCGCTGGCCGGTGTCGTGCGCGAGACCTGGCTGCGCGGAACGCAGATCGCCGGTGACGGCGCGGACACCTCCCAGCTGCACGGGAAGTTGCTCACCCGCGGCGAGGTCTGAGCGGCAGGCGGTTCTGGTCCGTAGACGTCCATGATCGAGGCCGGTTTCACCGAGCCGGTCCGGACCAGAACCGCCACCACGCATGAAGAAGCCGGGCCTCCGCGTCGGAGGCCCGGCTTCTTCGCGCGGTTTCACGCCATCAGACCGGCGGCCAGTTCTTCATCTCCTTGGGGCGCGGCGGGGCGTAGGTGCGAACCTTCGAGGTCTTCAGACCGAGCCGGACCAGCGACTCGGCGATCGTCACCGCCGCCGTCACGCCGTCGATCACAGGAACACCGGTGCGATCCACGACCCGCTCGGCGAGGCCCGACATGCCGCCGCAGCCCAGGCAGATCGCCTCCGCGCGGTCCTCGCGCACCGCGGTGACCGCCTGCTCCACGATCGCGTCCACGGCCGCCTGCGGATCGCGCTCCAGGTCCAGCACCGCCATCCCGCTCGCGCGCACCGACGCGCAGCGGGCGCTGAGACCCGCCGCGTGCAACCGGTCCTCGATCAGCGGCACCGTGCGATCCAGGCTGGTCACCACCGAGTAGGTGCGACCCACGAACTGCGCCGTGCTCGCCGCGGCCTCGGTGATGTCCACGACCGGGACGTCGAGGAGTTCCTGCAGCCCCTCGCGGCCGTGCTCGCCGTACCCGGCCTGGATGACCGCGTCGAACGGCTCCGGGTAGGCCCGCACGGCCTCCATCACGGCGACCGCCGCGAGGTAGCTCTCGTAGTTGCCCTCCACCGACTCCGCCCCGAAGGACGGCGTCAGCGGAACGATCTCGGTCCCGGGCGAGGCGACCGAAGCGGCCTGCTCACCGATCGAATCGGTGATGGACTTGGTCGTGTTGACGTTCACGACGAGAATGCGCATGAAACCGACTTCCTCCGAAAACCCTTGATCCGCGGTCTCATTCCGCGGCGACGGCGATGGTCTCCCCGTCCACGTCCCGCGCGTCCGGTTTGCGGTCGGCGATGACCGCGTAGATGATCGCGCCGAGAATCGCGCCGATGAACCAGGAGAACCCGCCGACCGAGCTGAACGCCGGCACCAGTGCCAGCACCACGGCGATCGCCGCGGCCGGGATGAACGCCCAGACCGCCTTCGGATTGTATCCGCGCGTGTAGTGGTACTCGCCGTTGCTGTCCTCGGTGTAGAGCTCGGGAACGTTCACCCGCGTCTTCCGGATCACCCAGTAGTCGGCCATGATCACGCCGAACAGCGGGCCGAGCAGCGCGCCCAGACCGGCCAGGAAGTAGTTGACCACCACCGGGCTGTCGTAGAGGTTCCACGGCAGGATGACCAGGCCGATCACCGCGCTCACCAGTCCCGCGCGGCGGAAGTTCAGCTGCTTCGGGAAGAGGTTGACCAGCACGTAGATCGGGGCGACGAAGTTGGCCAGCAGGTTGACCGCGATCGTCAGCACGATCAGCGCGAGCGAGGCCAGCGCCAGCAGGTAGGTGTTGGGGATCGTCTGCACGATGTCGGTCGGGCTGGTGATCACCCGCCCGTTGATCTTGAACTGCGCCCCGCTGAGGACGACCACGATGCCGGCGAAGAACAGCATGTTCACCGGGATGCCGACCAGGTTGCCCAGCACGATCGACTGGCGGCTCTTGGCGGACCGGGTGAAGTCGCAGAAGTTCAGCACGAACGTGCCGTAGATGACCACCCAGAGCGCGGCGCCCTGCAGGATCTGCAACCACATCGCCCCGCCGGTCAGCGGCTGGGCGGTGGACATCGAGATCGAGAAGTCCGCGCGGGAGAACATCCAGACCGCCAGGCCCAGCATGGTGATCAGCGTGGTCGGCGCGGCCACCGCCATGTACCTGCGGATGACGTGCATGCCGTAGCTGACGATGAGGACCTGGACGGCCCACAGCGCCAGGAAGGTGATCCAGCCGAGCAGCGAAAGACCCAGCACGGACTGCTCTTCCAGTGATATCAGCCCGGGGAACATCGCGATCAGCAGCGCGTCGAGAACCGAGGAGGCGAGGTAGGTCTGGATGCCGAACCAGGCGATGGCCACGATCCCGCGCACGGCCGCCGGGATCTGCGCGCCCTTGGTGCCGAACGCGATCCGGCTCATCACCGGGAAGGGCACGCCCGCCTTGTGGCCCATGTAGCCCGACATCGTCAGCAGCAGGAACAGCAGCGCCGAGGCCAGCACGAACGCGGCGAGGATGCCCCAGACGTTGAGCCCGAGCGCGAACAGGCCGATCGCGAAGGCGTAGTTGCCGAGGCTGTGCACGTCGTTGGCCCAGAGCGTGAAGACGTTGTAGGCGCCCCAGCGACGCCCCTCCTTCTTCGTGGGCGCCAGGTCGTAGCTGTACAACCGCTCACTTGAGGCGGGCGGGATGTCCACATCGGATTGGTCGTTCGTGGCAGTCACTGGCCGCCTCCAAGCTCCACCCCGCCACTCTGCGAGATGGGTCATTTCCGCGATGCGAAAGTATACGTGCGAGTTGGAGAAGACGGTAAGGCGCGCGCACGCGTCCGTCAATACTGCCCGGTAGCCGAGTCGGATGTGATCTCGGCAGTGGACCCGGGGGCTTCCACATCGGGCCGAGGTTGCCTATCCTGCTCCTCAGGCGCCCTTTTGTATACATGAATTTCGCAGGTCATGGGCGTCTGATAGGTCGGGTTTCCCGTCGAGGAGGAGTCAGCTTGAACACGCCGTCGTACTTCGCGCCTGCCGGTGGTCTACCGCCCCAGACCGATCTGCTCACCGACCGGGCGATCGTCACCGAGGCCTACACCGTGATCCCGCGCGGCGTGTTGCGCGACATCGTCACCAGCAACTTCCCCGGATGGACCCGCACCCGCGCCTGGGTGCTCGCCAAGCCCGTCCAAGGCTTCGCCACGACCTTCGCCCAGTACATCGTCGAGATCGCCCCCGAAGGCGGCAGCCACAACCCCGAGCCAGAACCCGGCGTCGAATCCGTCGTGTTCCTCATGACCGGCGAACTGGACCTCACCATCGCCGGCACCCGCCACCACCTCGAACCCGGTGGCTACGCCTACCTGCCCGCCGGAGCCGACTGGTCGGTCACCAACCCCGGCGACTCCCCCGCGACGTTCAACTGGGTGCGCAAGCCCTACGAGTTCGTCGACGGCATCTCCGCGCCCGAGCCGTTCGTGACTCGCGAGCAGGACATCGCGCCGACCCCGATGCCCGACACCAACGGCGCCTGGGCGACCACCCGCTTCGTCGACCCCGACGACCTCGCCCACGACATGCACGTCAACATCGTCACCTTCCAGCCGGGCGGCGTGATCCCCTTCGCCGAAACCCACGTCATGGAGCACGGCCTCTACGTCCTGGAGGGCAAGGCCGTCTACCGCCTCAACGGCGACTGGGTGGAGGTCCAGGAAGGCGACTTCATGTGGCTGCGGGCCTTCTGCCCCCAAGCCTGCTACGCGGGCGGACCCGGCCCCTTCCGCTACCTGCTCTACAAGGACGTCAACCGCCAGATCCGCCTCACCTGACGGCGGTCCCCTGGTGGTGCAGCAGGAGCCACTCGCCGCCGTGGCGGACCCACACCGAGGTCCGCAGCGCCGACGAACCGCGGTAGCAGGTGGTGTAGGTCAGCAGGATCGCGTCGGGACCGAGCCGCGTGGGGCTGAAATCGGACGCCTCGATCCGCTCCTCACCACCGCTGCTCGCCTCCGTGGCCCGCACGATCGTTTCCCGATCCCACACCACTCCGGAAACCCCGAACTCCCGGAACTCCGGATGCAGCAACGCCCGAACGGCCTCGGCATCCCCCCGAACCCCGGGCTCCTGCAACCGAAGCTCCCGCTCAACCACACCCTCGAACTCCACGTCCACACCGTGTCCCCGCGTGACCCACCCCAAGCCGCCGGTTTCCAGCGAACCCACGCGGGCAACCCGGATAACCGCCGTAATCAGGCCCCTGAATACGCACGTATTCCGGTACCCGATTACGGCGGTTCTCAGAGCCTGTTCCTGAACTAGCGAGTGAGGCGCTTGCTGATGGTGTGGATCATGGCCCAGCGGACCATGGCTTCGTGGTGTTCGGGGCGGCGTTCGTAGTCGCGCACGCAGCGGCGGTGCTGGTT
>NZ_SMKS01000166.1:0-384 GCF_004348435.1 Saccharopolyspora terrae
ATCCAGTTCCCGCGAAGCTGGTCTTCAGCCGCCCAGGTCTTTTTCTGCTCTGACATGATGTTATTCAGCGCCAGCGGATTATCGCCATACTGTTCCTTCAGGCGCTGTTCCGTGGCTTCCCGTTCTGCCTGCCGGTCAGTCAGCCCCCGGCTTTTCGCATCAATGGCGGCCCGTTTTGCCCGTTGCTGCTGTGCGAATTTATCCGCCTGCTGCGCCAGCGCGTTCAGGCGCTCCTGATACGTAACCTTGTCGCCAAGTGCAGCCAGCTGGCGTTTGTACTCCAGCGTCTCATCTTTATGCGCCAGCAGGGATTTCTCCTGTGCAGACAGCTGGCGACGTTGCGCCGCCTCCTCCAGTACCGCGAACTGACTCTCCGCCTTCCAC
>NZ_SMKS01000073.1:0-26000 GCF_004348435.1 Saccharopolyspora terrae
GACCGCGCCAGCGGAGCGAACACCTCCGCCGCGAACTCCTCCAACCGGCCACGCACCCGAGCGAGATCACCCTGCTTCACAAAACAAGATCATCCCACACCAAGATCCACACCTAACAAAGCACTACTAGGAGCTGTTTGGGAACTGTTTGCTCAGCGGTGCGGGTAGCGGGTTCTGAGGCGGCCCTCCTTCTCCGGGCGCGCCGACTCATGCATGCCAATGCACCACGTCCTCACAGGAGAACCACCTCAGAACCCGCGGCGGTGCGAGCTGAGTCCCACACCTGAAACAGCGGCTACCGCCGCATTCCCCAACACGACCTAGTGCGAACACCTGAGGGCGGCGGGAGCCCGGTCGTCGCCGGGCCCTCGCCGTCGATCTCCACCGCCTCGAACACCATGAGGAGTCAACAGTCGTGACACTGTTCCAGCAGACCGCGCAAAGCGCCCTGGACTACGTGCGCAAGTCGATCGGACCGGGCGGTGCTCCGTCGGTCGAGATGTCCTTCGACCCGCGGTTCGAGGAGAGCTTCACCGGCCGCGAAGCGCGCCGGAAGCTGACCGAAACCCTCGGCGTGGACCCGGGTTTCGACCTCGCGGACGAGGCGTTCTCGGCGATGGTGTCGCTGATGCTGCTC
Source organism: Saccharopolyspora terrae (assembly GCF_004348435.1). Taxonomy (NCBI): domain Bacteria; kingdom Bacillati; phylum Actinomycetota; class Actinomycetes; order Pseudonocardiales; family Pseudonocardiaceae; genus Saccharopolyspora; species Saccharopolyspora terrae. The sequence goes on from NZ_SMKS01000073.1 coordinate 638, forward strand.
ACCACCACCGACAGCAGGCCCGACCGCGAGCTGATCGCGCCGCTGTTCGAGCAGGTCGAGCGGTGCCGGTGGAGGCGGCGCTACCGCTTCCTGCCAGAGAGCGGGCTGCCGGCCGACACCGACTGCACGGCGATGGCCACCGGCGCCCTGCGCGAACTCGGGATGCTGCGGGTCCCGGACCTGCAGGCGACGGTGCGCGAGCTGTCGCTGGCGGCCTCGCACGAGCCCGACGGCTCCGAAGACCTGTGGCCCTGGGTGTACCTGGTCTACTGGGAGGACGGCGAGGAGCCGGGCACGTTGAGCCGGGGCCGCAAGCACGACGCGGTGGTGTGCGCCAACGCCCTCTACGCCCTGCACCTGGCCGGAGTCCCGGAGCGGATGGAGGAGCGCGCGGTCCGCGACGCCACCACCCGCTACCTGGCCGCCCACCTGGACTCCGGGCGCTGGCTGGCGGGCACCCGCTACTACCCGTCGCCGCAGGCGTTCCTGCACGCCCTGTCGCGGGTGTGCGCCCGGTTCCCCGAGGAGATGAGCACCCTGACCGGGTCCGCCCGCAGCGCTCTCGCCGAGCTTCCCACCGGCGAGACCTCGCTCGAGGTCGCGCTGCACGTGCTCGCCGCCGACAACCTCGGGGTGCAGGACGGTCAGGACGAGCGACGGCTCTCGCTCGCCGAGGCTCAGGACTCCGACGGTTCGTGGTCGGCCGGCGCCTACTACCGGATGGGCCGGTTCCAGGTCTACTTCGGATCGCGCTACCTGACAACGGCATTCGCGATGCGCGCGCTGTGGCGGTCGGGCGGGGTGAGCCGGTGAGCGACTTCGGACTTCCCGTCCGCGACCGCATCCACCCGGAGGTCGCCGCCCTCGGCAATCGGCTGTGCCGGTGGGCGGCCCGCGTCGGCCTGATCAGCACCGATGCCGACGAGCAGCGGCTGCGCGGGGCCGGGTTCCACGAGGTCACGGCGATGGTGCTGCCGGACGACCCGGCGGAGGCCGTCGAGCTCTACGCCCGGTGGATCACGGTGCTGTTCCACCTCGACGACGAGCAGGACGACGACGCCGACCGCTCGCCGGACTCGGTGCGCGAGGTCTACGCGGCGATCACCGCGCTCATGCGGGGGCGGCCGGTGCTGGTCGGCAGCCCGCTGATGTCGGCGATGACCGACCTGTGGCCGCGCACGGCGGCGGGGATGTCGGTGCGGTGGCGGGACCGCGTCATCGCCCACCTGCACCGGCACCGCGACGCGTTCCTCACCCAGATCGCGCACCGCACGGCGGGGACCCTGCCCACGCCGGAGGAGTACCCGGTGCTGCGCCGGGAGTCCAACGGCATGTTCATGTTCGACGTCCTCGAATCCGCCTGCGGCACCGAGGTTCCCGAACCGCTGGTGAGCGGTGAGGCGTGGAGGGAGCTCTGCGCCGCCTCCAACGACCTCACGGCCTGGTGCAACGACATCCGGTCCCTGGCCAAGGAATCGGCGAACGAGGAACCGACCAACTACGTCACGGTGCTGCGCGAGGCCCACGCCTGCACCGAGGGCGAAGCCATCACCGAGGTCCGCCACCAGATCCTGCAACGGCAGAAGGAGCTCGACGAGGCCGTGGCCGAGGTCCGCGATCAGCTGGAGGACCTGCCCGAGGAGCTGCGGGTGCGGATCGGCCACCTCACCGACGTCATCGCCCACATCCCGGGAGCTCACGCCGCGTGGCTGGACACCTCGGCCCGCTACCGACCCCCGGCCGCGTAGCCGAACCCGCTCGCCGAGCGGCCTCCGCCCCTGGGGAGGCCGCTCGGCGAGCGGGCCGTGGCCTGCGAGCGATGGGGCAGGTGAGGTGCGGGTGACCGGTTGAGGTCGGGTGCGAGGGGACGCCGACGCTGTCGCTGAAAGGGGCGGGTTGGTGCTGCGCGATACCGCAGAGATAAGTTAGGCTGACCTAAGTCTTTGTGAGTGCGTTGAGGAGTTCGAGTGGCGACCTACCTGACCGTGACCGGTGCCGAGATGGTGACACCCCGGGTGCGGCGACTGTGGTTCCGCAGTGATGACCTGTCGGCCTTCGCCGAGAGCGTGCACACCGACCGCTACGTCAAGCTGGTGTTCCCCAAGGAGGGCGTGACCTACCCGGAGCCGCTGGACGTCAAGGCGATGCGCGGCACGTTCCCGGCCGAGGACATGCCCACCGTGCGCACCTTCACCGCGCTGTTCCCGGACGTCGAGAGCGGCACCATGGCCATCGACTTCGTCATGCACGGCGACCAGGGCGTGGCCGGTCCGTGGGCGGCGAAGGCCGAACCGGGCGACAGGTTGATCGTCAACGGACCGGGCGGTGCCTACAAGCCGGACCCGGAGGCCGACTGGCACCTGCTCGCCGGAGACGAGTCCGCGCTGCCCGCGATCTCCGCCGCGCTCGCCGGCATGCCGGCCGACGCCGTGGTGCGCGTGGTCATGCTCGTCGACTCGCCCGCCGAGGCGCCCGACCTGGCGCTGCCCGCGGACGGAGAGGCCGTGTTCATCTACCGCTCGGACGTCGGCGAGGAGGGCGCGCTGGAGAAGGCGGTGCGCGAGCTGGAGTGGCTGCCGGGCCGCGTGCACGCCTTCGTGCACGGCGAGGCCCAGGAGGTCATGCGTCGCGTCCGCCCCTACCTGTTCCGCGAGCGCGGTGTGGCGCGCGACCAGGCGTCGATCTCGGGGTACTGGCGCCACGGCCGCACCGAGGAGGCCTTCCGCGAGTGGAAGGCCGAGTTCAACAAGGCCGAGGCCGCGGCTCGCTGACCGATCAGGCGGCGTTGGCGTTGCGCAGGGTGCGCATCGCGGCGGCGAGGCTCTGCGACTGCTGTTCGCCGAGCGGCTTGAGGATGCGGTCGCGCAGGATCTCGGCGCAGACCTTGCGCGCTTCCTCGGCGACCTCCAGGCCGTGGTCGGTGAGCACCGCGTAGACGACGCGGCGGTCTTCGGCCGAGGGTTCGCGGCATATCAGGTCGGCCTTGGCCAGCCGGTCGGCGACCTTGGTGAAGCCACCGCTGCTCAGCGCGGCCTCCACGGCGAGCCGGGTCATCGGCAGCCGGTGGCCGGGGGAGCGCAGCAGTCTGATGAGGATGTCGAACGAGCCCGGGGCTAGGTCCACGCGCTGGCTGATCTCGTTCATCATCAGGCTGTGGGTGGTGTGGTAGCCCTCGATGACCAGACCCCACCAGGTGACGGTCTCGTCATCGCTGGGCAGATCGACCTCGTGGGCCACGGCTTCCGTTCCCTTCTGCGGACTCATCGCGCTCTCCGTTCTCGCCGACGTGGTGACGGCTCCGAGCACAATCTTACACGCAATCATCTTGAGCGAAAGATATCTCTTGATGAGCCTCTTCTCTGCACGCGGTTGGCGAGACCCAGCCGCGCTCGGCGGCGTTCTCCGGCGGCGAGCTGGTGTGCACTGTGGAGTGATCACCTTCCCCTGACCTGCCGTTAGCGGAGTCACAAACTCGCCACCCGGGTGCGTGCCCGCGGGTCTGCGTGCGAGCATCCCCCGGACCAACAGCGCCGCGACTGCCGCGGCGGTTCGAGGAAAGGCTGGAACCAGTGCAGGTCTTGTGGGGCATCGGCGGCATGGTCGTCGTACTGCTGCTGGCGTTGGCGCTGTCGACCAACAGGCGCGCGATCAACCTCCGCACGGTGCTCGGCGCGCTGGCGATCCAGGTCGTCTTCGCCGTCGTGGTGCTGCGCTGGCCGCTGGGGCAGCAGGTGCTCGCCGCCGTCGCGGCCGGGGTCACCAAGGTCATCGAGTCCTCGAAGGAGGGCATCGACTTCCTGGTCGGACCGATCATGCCCACCGAGGGCACGGTGGTGGCCTTCCAGGTGCTGCCGATCATCATCTTCGTGTCCTCGCTGACCGCGGTGCTGTACCACCTGCACGTCCTGCAGTGGGTGGTGCGCATCATCGGTGGCGCGCTGCAGAAGGCGCTGGGCACCACGCGGGCGGAGTCGCTGAACGCGACCGGCAACATCTTCCTCGGCCAGACCGAAGCGCCGCTGCTGGTGCGCCCCTACCTGGCGAGCATGAACAGGTCCGAGTTCTTCGCGGTCATGGTCGGCGGCCTGGCCACCGTGGCCGGCACCGTCATGGTCGGCTACGCCATGCTCGGCGCGAAGCTGGAGAACCTCATCGCCGCCAGCTTCATGGCCGCCCCCGCCGGTCTGCTCATGGCCAAGCTGATCATGCCGGCTCCCAAGGACGAGCCGAGCTCCGACGACGCCCAGGTGTCCGAGGACGACGAGGTGGCCGAGGAGGAGGAGTCCAAGAAGGTCGCCTTCGGCACCGCCGCGCCCGCGCTGGAGGAGAAGCCGCGCAACGTCATCGACGCCGCGGCCACCGGCGCTTCCGACGGCCTCAAGCTGGCGCTCAACGTCGGCGCCATGCTCTTCGCCTTCGTCTCGCTGATCGCGTTGCTGAACCTCATCGTCGGCGCGCTCGGCGGACTGTTCGGCCTGCCGGACCTGACCCTGCAGCAGATCCTCGGCTACGTGTTCTCGCCGCTCATGTGGGTGATCGGCGTGCCGTGGCACGAAGCGATCGCCGCGGGCGGTTTCGTCGGCGAGAAGCTGGTGATCAACGAGTTCGTGGCGTTCGGCGACTTCGGCCCGCAGGTCGGCAACTTCAGCGAGAAGACCGCCACCATCGTCACCTTCGCGCTCACCGGCTTCGCCAACCTGGGCTCGCTGGCGATCCTGCTCGGCGGCCTGGGCGGTCTCGTGCCCGCCAAGCGCAGCTGGATCGCCAAGGACGGCATCCGAGCGGTCCTCGCCGCCACCCTCGCCAACCTCCTGAGCGCCACCATCGCCGGAATCCTGGTCTGAGCCCCGTCCCCGCGGTCAGCACCCGATCGCGGCGGCAACCCGTCGCCCGACCACACCCGCGCCCGGTGGCCGCGGCGGTTCCTGACCGGATTACGGCCGTTCTCGGGTGCCTGATTACGGCGGTAATCCGTGTTGTGGTGGTGGCCGTGGCCGGTCGTCGTGGTGAAGGGACGACGTCACCCGGATTACCGCCGTGTTCAGGTACCTGATTACGGCGGTAATCCGTCGTCCTGCGCGCGGTGCTGCCGCGACGAGCGTGATCGCCTAACCAAGCGATTGTTTGGTACGGTGCCTCCGGTGTCCGAGGTGGGGCGCGGGAGGCGTGATGCTGATCAGCGACGTGGTGGCCTTGGCCGCCGGGCGAGCGCCCGGAGCTCCGGCCCTGACCTTCGAGTCCACCACCTGGACGTTCGGCGAGCTCCACGCGGCGGTCCGCCGGCTGGCCCACGGGCTGGCCGGCATCGCCCGGCGCGGTGACCGGATCGCCGTGCTCGCCGAGAACAACGTCGAGTACGTGCTGGCCTACTACGCGGTCCCGCTCGCCGGGATGGTGCTGCTGCCGCTGAACTACCGGCTCGCGCAGCGCGAGATCGCCGACCTGCTCGCCGACGCCGCGCCGACCGTGCTGATCACCGAGGCGAAGTACCTCGACCCGGCGCGGCACGCCGCCGACGCGGTGCCGTCGATCCGCACGGTCGTCACCGTTGACGACGTCGCGGGCACCACGCCGTTCAGCGGCCTGGTCGACGGGCGGCCGGACACCGAACCCGAGGGCGCCGACGAGAGCTCGCCCGCGTGGCTGATCTACACCTCCGGCACCACCGGGCGCGCCAAGGGCGCCGTGCTGACCCACCGAAACGTGGTCGCGGGCGCGGTCAACGCCGTGCTCAGCTGGCCGCGGGCGACCGAGGAACGGCCGGTGACGCTGGTGCCGTGGCCGCTGTGCCACATCGCCGGGTACAACGTGCTCGTCGCGCACCTGGCCGCCGAGAACGTCGTGCTGCTGCGCAGGTACAGCACCGAGGGCTTCCTCGACGCCGTGCACCGGCACGGGGTCACCGGCACCACGGTCGCACCGACGATGCTGGAGATGCTGCTGCGCCACCCCGGCATCGGCGCCTGCGACACCACCTCGATCACCCGCATCGGCTACGGCTCGGCGCCGATGCCGGTGGCCACGCTCCGCGAGGCCCTGACCCGCTTCCCCAACGCCGGGTTCCGCGCCGGGTTCGGCATGACCGAACTCGCCGGAAACGCGCTCGCGCACGGCCCGGAGGGGCACCGAGCGGCAGCGGCCGGGCGTCCGGAACTGCTGGCCTCGGCGGGCCGGTCGATGCTGCTGTCGGCGGCGCGCATCGTCGACGACGAAGGCGTCGAGCTCGGCGCCGACGAGGTCGGCGAGCTGGAGATCCGCGGTGATCAGGTCTTCTCCGGGTACTGGAACCGGCCCGAGGCGACCGCGGAGGCGTTCCGCGACGGGTGGTTCCGCACCGGCGACCTCGCCCGGCGGGACGCCGAGGGTCGCTTCGCCATCGTCGACCGCCGCAAGGACATGATCCTCACCGGCGGGGAGAACGTCTACTCCCGCGAGGTCGAGGACGTGCTGCACCAGCACCCGCGCATCGCGGCCGCCGCCGTCGTCGGGGCGCCGGACGAGCTCTGGGGCGAGCGCGTCGTCGCCGTCATCGAAGCCGACGGCGAGCCCGACCTCACCGAACGCGAGATCCGCGAGTTCTGCGCGGCGCACCTCGCGGGCTACAAGTGCCCGCGGCAGGTGCTGGTGGTCGACGAGCTCCCGCGCAACACGGCGGGCAAGGTCCTCAAGCGCGAACTCCGCGAGCGGGTTCGCTGACCTCGACGAGGAGGAGCACCAGTGGAGATCAACGGCAAGAAGGCGGTCGTGTTCGGCGGAGCCTCGGGCATGGGCCGGGCCAGCGCGGAACTGCTCGCGGCGCAGGGGGCGTCGGTGGCGATCGCCGACCTCGCCGACTCGGCGGGCCAGGACGTCGCCGCGCAGCTCGGCGGCACGTTCCACCCGGTCGACGTCACCGACTTCGCCGGCGTCGAGCACGCGCTGAACGCGGCCGTCGCCGAGCTGGGCGGGCTGCACATCACCGTGACGACGGCCGGCGGCGGCATGGCGCAGCGCACGCTGGGCAAGCAGGGGCCGCACGACCTCGACGCGTTCCGCCGGATCTTGGACCTCAACACGGTCGGCACCTTCAACATCAGCCGCTTGGCGGCGGCGCACATGAACGACAACGAGCCCGAGGACGGTGAGCGCGGGGTCATCATCAACACCTCGTCGATCGCCGCTTTCGAGGGGCAGGTCGGGCAGGTCGCCTACACCGCGGCCAAGGCCGCGATCGCCGGGATGTGCCTGACCATGGCCCGCGATCTCGGGTCGATGGGCATCCGCGTGCTGGCCATCGCGCCGAGCCTGTTCGAAACCGGGCTGGTGAAGGGAGCTCCGGAGGACGTGAAGGCCGCGCTGGTCAAGGACGCAGCGTTCCCCCGGCGCATGGGTCGCCCGGAGGAGTACGCGAAGCTGGTGCGGGCCATCGTCGACAACCCGATGCTCAACGGCCAGTGCCTCCGGCTGGACGCGGGCCAGCGCTTCGCACCGAAGTGAGTCTTGGCAGCCCGAGTTGATCGGCGTAGCGTGCCCGCATCCATGAACGTGAACACGCGTCACATTCACCGAGAGGCAGGCTCATGCCCGTTGCCAGGAGGCAGGTGCTGGCCACGGCCGCTGTCGCACCGTTCGCCGCCACGATGTTCGGCGTCACCCCCGCGTCCGGCCAGCAGGCCACCGGCTACCGGGTCGGGCGCGGGGTCGCCGACGTGACCGGTCCGGCCGCTGAGAACGGCATGATGGGTTACTCCATGCCGCAGCAGCAGACCGCGGGCATCCACCTGCGCACGCTCGCGCGCGCGTTCGTCGTCGACGACGGCGCGAACCGCGTGGTGTTCGTGACCGCCGAGCTGGGCGCGCTGTTCCAGTCGGTGCACCAGGCGGTGCTGCGCCGCCTGGCCGAGACCTACGGCGGTCTCTACACCGAGCAGAACGTGCTGCTCAACGCGACCCACACGCACGCCGCCTGCGGGGGAGACTCGCACTACGCCGCGTACGACCTGGCGACCCTGGGCTTCCAGGAGCAGGTCTTCAACGTCGTCGTCGACGGCATCACCGAGGCGATCGGGAAGGCGCACGACGACCTGCGGCCTGGCGCCCTCTCGCTCGGGCGGGCCGAGCTCACCGACGCCAGCGTCAACCGCTCCCGCAGCGCCTTCGACCTCAACCCGGCGGAGGACACCCGGCACTTCCCGCAGGCGATCGACCCGGCGGTGACGGTGCTGCGCTTCTCCCAGGGCGGGCGGGACGTCGGCGCGATCACGTGGTTCGCCACCCACGGCACCTCGATGACCAACGAGAACCACCTGATCAGCTCGGACAACAAGGGTTACGCGGCGTTCGCCTGGGAGCACCTCGACGCCGGGTTCGTGGCCTGCTTCGCCCAGACCAACGCCGGGGACATGTCGCCCAACCTGGACCTGGAGCCTGGATCCGGCCCGACCGACGACGAGTTCGACAACACCCGGATCATCGGCGAACGCCAATTCCGCGCGGCGCGAAGCGCTTTCGACTCGGCGCGGGAGTCGATGAGCGGTCCGGTCGACGCCGCGCTGTGCTACGTCGACCTCTCCGAGGTCACTGTGGACGGACGATTCACCCCGGACGGCGAGACGCATCGCACCTGCACCGCGGCCATCGGGATGTCGATGCTGGCCGGCAGCACCGAGGACGGACCGGGAATCCCCATCGGCGAAGGGATCCGCAACCCGCTGCTGGACTGGCTCGGGGGAGCGGACGTTCCCATCCCGCCGGAACTCGCCGACGAGCAGGCGCCCAAACCCGTCGCGGTGCCCTTCGGCGCGATGCTGCCGCACCCGTGGTGCCCGCAGGTGCTGCCGTTGCAGCTGATGCGCATCGGCGAGCTCTACCTGGTCGCCGGACCCGCGGAGTTCACCATCGTCGCCGGGCTGCGGATCCGCCGGAGCGTCGCCGCCGAACTCGGCGTCCCGCTGGAGAACGTGCTGATCCAGGGCTACGCCAACGCCTACAGCCAGTACGTCACCACGCCCGAGGAGTACGATTCCCAGCAGTACGAGGGAGCCTCCACGCTCTTCGGCCGCTACACGCTGCCGGCCTACCAGCAGGAGTTCACCAGGCTGGCCGCGGCGATGCGCGCGGGGGAGCGGGTTCCGCTCGGTCCCGTTCCGCCCGACATGAGCGGAACGCTGCCGAACTTCCAGCCGGGCGTGGTCTTCGACGCCCCGCCTCCCGGCCGCGCCTTCGGCGACGTCCTCGCCGAGCCCGCGAGCGGTTACCACCGGGGCGAGCGGGTCGCGGTCGAGTTCGTCACCGGGCACCCCAAGAACGACCTGCGCCGCGGCGGCACCTACGCCGAGGTCCAGCGCCTGGTGGACGGCCGGTGGGTGCCGGTGGCCGACGACCGCGACTGGTCCACCCAGTACCATTGGAAGCGCAGCGGTGTCGAGTCCTCCACGGCGACGATCACCTGGGACGTTCCGGCGGAAGTGCCGACCGGCCGCTACCGGATCGTCCACAACGGAGACTGGAAAGCAGCGGCCTCGGGCGAGATCACGCCGTTCACCGGACGCAGTCGGGACTTCCGCGTGGCGTGAATGCGAGTTCGAGCGCGCGCGTGGTCGAATCGTAATGTTCCAGCGTGGGAAATGCGGAGTCCAAAGTTCGACACGGGTGGAACTCGAGGCTCGGGTCGCGTACACGTGGGGACAGCACTTGACAAGTCCGAACCAGGAAGGTGTTCATGACCTCTTCGCCGAACGAGCCCGGCCAGAGCGGCTCCGAGAAGCAGCCCGCTGAGGAGACCGAGACCTCGGCAGTGGAGCAGCCCTCGGAGAGCTCCGCAGCCGGCCACGGCGACGCTGAGTCCGGCGCTGAGAAGTCGGGCGCCGAGCAGCCTGGTGCCGAGCAGGGCGAGCCCGACGCGGAGCAGACCGAGAAGGCTCAGCCCGCCGCCGAGACCTCCGAGTCGTCCGAGTCCGCTGAGTCCTCTGAGACTTCTGAGGCGTCCGCGGCCACCGAGTCAGGTGAGGAACCCGCGAAGAAGAAGAGCAAGGTCGGCATGATCGTCGCGGTCGCGGCCTCCGCGCTCGTCATCGCGGTCGTGGCCGTCGGTGCCTTCTGGCTGTTCAGCGGCGGCTCCGCCCAGTCGACCGCCGAGGACTACGCGGCGCTGTCGACCAAGGAGACCCAGGACCCGCGCAGCGTCAAGGCCGACGACTACCGCGCGGTGGTCTGCAACAGCGCGATGCCGCAGATCGAGGAGCTGCAGAAGCAGAAGGAGGAGTTTCTCAAGGTCGCCAAGCCGCAGGACCTCGAGATGCTCAAGCAGGTCAAGACCACGGTCAAGTCGGTCCAGGAGAACGGCGACACGGGCACCGCGACCATGGAGTCCACCGTTCCCGGGCAGCAGCCGCAGGCCGCCGAGCTCAAGCTCGTCAAGGAGGACGGCGACTGGAAGCTCTGCGCCTGAGCAGTCCCTTCTCGGTGCCCGGTCGTCGATGCGACCGGGCACCGATGAGTTTCACGGGCGGTCGCGGTCTGCATTCGTGACCGCCCGTGACACTCATCCGTGGGAGAGACCATGACCACCACGCACGCACTGCCGCCCGTCGTGGACGCCGGCACCTGGCAGCGCGAGCTCGACGCGTTGCGCGCCCGCGAGAAGGCGGCGACGAAGGAGCTCGACGCCATCGCCGCGCAGCGCCGCCGCCTGCCGATGGTGCGGATGCCCGACTACGTCCTGGAAGGCGAAGCAGGACCGGTCTCGCTGGCCGAGATCTTCGACGGCGCCTCCCAGCTGATCGTGTACAACCACATGTGGTTCCCGGGGGAGAAGTGGCAGTGCCACGGCTGCACCGGGTTCACCTCGCAGTTCACCCGGCTGGAGTTCCTCCTGGACTACGACGCGCGGTTCGTCATCGTCACCCAGGGCCCGATCGACGAGGCCGTGGCCTACAAGCGCCGCGTCGGCAACGCGTTCCCCTGGTACTCCACCGCGAACAGCTCCTTCGGCACCGATGTCGGCGCGCCTCCGGGCGGCGGCTTCGGGCTGAACGTCTTCCTGCGCGACGGCGACACCGTCTACCGCACCTGGCACACCACGGGCAGGGGCGTCGAGCAGCTCGGGCACACCTTCGCGCTGATCGACGCCCTGCCCTACGGCCGCCGTGAGGCCTGGCAGGACTCCCCGGCGGGCTGGCCGAACGACGAGGACCCCGGAAGCCGCTGGCAGTCCTCCGAAACGGTCGCCGAGCGCTACGGCCGACCCGACGCCTGACTCACGCAGCGGCGAGCTGCGGTGCGCGGCGCAACGCCCGGCCGAGGGCGAGAGCGCCGGGCCCGGTGAAGGTCAGGAGCAGGAAGGACCACGCGAACAACGCGGCCTGCTCTCCCTGGTTCTGCAGGGGGAGCAGGCCGTCGGGCTGGTGCACGATGAAGTAGGCGTAGGCCATCGAGCCGGAGGCGAGCACCGCGGCGCCGCGGTGCAGCACGCCGAAGGCGACGAGGAGCCCGCAGGCCAGCTGGATCACCGCGGCCCACCACGAGGGCCAGGTTCCGAACGGCACCGTCCCTCCGCCGGTTCCCTGGACGCCGCCGAAGACGCCGAACAGCGATGCCGCGCCGTGGCTGGCGAACAGCGCACCGACGACGATCCGGAAGGCGCCGAGAGCGTAGGGCGCGAGGGTGGTTGCTTTCCTGTCGAGACTGGACATGCGCGACTCCTCAGGTGCAAGCGGACACCCGATGAGCCTTGAGTTAGGGTAGCCTAATGTCAAGGGTGATCAAGCTGGCTGTCCAGAACCGGAAGCGCCCCTGACTGCGAACGGCCGACCAGGTGCGCACCAGTGGCCGCGACCTGATTCCGCTGGTCAGCGGCCCGGCGTCAGCTGGTAAACGGGAACGATTCAGCCGGCGGACCCTCACCCCGTGTACTTCCGGCCGATGTACTCCTCCCCGGCCAGGGTCGGCAGGCGCGTCCAGCCCGCGCGGTCGTGGTGCCGGAACCCGAAGTCGACCTGACGCGTGGGGAAGTCGTAGACGATCCGGTCGACGGTGCCCCAGGGAGCGGTCTCCGGCCCGCCCGGCAGCGCCGAGGCCACGCGCACGTAGGTCGCGGTCTGGGCGCTGGTGGCGAAGTTGCCGCCCCAGTCGGTGAACGTGGAGTTCGACAGCACGCCCGGGTCGATGTGCTCGGCGGCGCTCACCCGGACGGTCGGCGGGTTGGTCATGCCGTGCGCGACCTCCGCGTGGTCGATGTCCGGCCACAGCATCGCCGAGAGCTGGTCGGCGAAGACGATCTGCCCGTCGGTGACCGTCGTGACCGGCCGGATCTTGGTCAGGCGCGGCTCACCGACCGCCAGCCACGGCCCGCGCTGCTCGGCGACGACCCGGATCGCACGCGCCGGCTGCGGCAGCGCCACCGCGAGTTCCTGCCAGTGGCGGGCTCCCAGCGCGTCGTCGGGGTTGAGCGGGAGGCCGACCACACCGGAGGGCGTGTCGGCCTGCACCTCGAGCCGGTGCGCGGTGAGCCCCTCGCCGAGAACCGGGACCGTGACGTGGGTGCCGTCCCCGGTCGCGGGCACCGGGTACCAGCCGGTGAGGAGCGCGCCCTTCCCGGTGGGCGGGGCGGTGCGGCTGTGCCACACCGCCCCGGGTGCCGATGGCGGCACCCGAAGCGGCGAGGTCGTGGTGAAATCGCCGCGCACGACGGCAGGTTCGACCGGAGCGGGTGGCTGGACGTCGGCGTCGGCGAGGACCTGGACGTGGTCGGCGAGCCCGGCCGTGCGGCCGGTGGTGGCGAACTCGAAGCCGCCGCTGGCGACCGTCCAGCCCGGCGCCTGCCGGAACGGCGCGTAGGCGAACACCGCGAACATGCCGACGACCAGCAGCAGCGCGGTGGCGATCAGCACGCCGCGCTCCGGGCGCAGCAGCACGCCCAGTCGTCGGCGGCGCCGCCACAGGCCGAACGCGGTGATCGCCACGGCCAGCCCGACCCACAGCTTGGCGTCGCGCAGGAACACGTCCCCGATGTGCGGGGCCGTCATGCTCAGCTCGATCTTCGACAGCGACGCGGGGAGGTGGTTGCCGAAGGACTGGCCGCGGTCGCTGAACGGCTTCCATATGTTCGGCCCGGAGAACCCGGCGGCGGCCACCGCGATCAGCACGCCCGTACCGGCTATGCTCGCCACTGCTCCCGTGGTGCGCGGCAGCGGCGAGCGCAGCAGCGCGGTCGTCAGCAGCACGATCGCCGGGGCGGCCAGGGCGCCGAAGTGCAGCACCCACTTGGTGGGGCTCAGCGCCAGGAACGCCATCGCCAGCGCGGTGACCACGGCGCTGCTGAGCATCAGCCAGCGCACCGTGCCCGGCGCGGTCCGGCGGCCGCGGCCTAGCGCCACCAGCAGCCCCGCGCCGAGGGTCATCAGCACCGGGAGGCGCAGCGCCCACGGCCCGGTCATCAGGGTGTCGATGTGCCGCCACTCCTCGTACCAGGCGAACGAGCCGTAGTACCAGCGGTGCACCTTCGTCGCTTCGAGCACGTCCCCGAAGGTCGCGTCGGCGAAAGCGACCGGCACGATGGCGGTTCCGGCCGCCACGACCGTCAACCCCGCCACCGAGCGCGACTTCCAGCTGCGGTCGCGCAACCACCGCCACAGCCACGGCAGCGCCGGGACCAGCGGCGCCCACGCCACGAGACCTGACGGCGAGCAGCTCAGCGCCAGTGCCGCGACCAGCGTCGCCGCGGCCGCCGCGGGGATGCTCTCGCGGCGGCGGGCGGTCTCGGCGAGCAGCATCGTCACCGCGGTCAGGCACAGGATCAGCGGTTCCGGGCGCAGCGTCATTCCGTAGGGCAGCCACCAGGCCAGGAACGCCAGTCCCAGCGCCCACGGCACCCACGGGTTGCCGGCGGTGCGACCGAGCGTCGTGGTCAGCAGGCGACGCAGCGCGACCCAGGTGATCAGCCCGTAGGCCAGCGGCAGCAGCCGCAGCCACCACAGCGAGAACTCACCGAGCTGGCCCCAGAACTGCATCAGGTACTGGCTGAGCACGAACGGGTTCTCGGTGGCGTTGAACATGTAGACGTAGTTGCCGAGGTACCCCGACTCCCCAGCGTTGCGGGACATCAGGACGTACCACGCGTCGTCGTACTGCACCGGGCCGAGCAGCACCCACGACGCGGCGGTGACGCCGACGACGAGGTCGGCCCAGCGGGGCCGCGCTCGCGGGATCCGCACCGGTCCCCAGTGCCGCCACGCCAGCACCAGGGTCGCTCCGAGGGCGATCAGATGGGCCCACAGCAGGAGGGTTTTGAGCCCGTTGGGCTGGGAGTTGTAGCGGTCGTCGGTGTGCAGCGCGACCGCCAGCCCGCCCGCCTGCGGCATTCCCTCGGCGGCGGTGATCAGCGCCGACACCGAGGGCACCGGAAGGTCGGGGAAGTGCGCCACCGGTGCGGAATCGCGCGTGATGGACAGGCCGGTCGCGGTCGCGGCGATGCGGTAGTCGCAGCCACCGGCCGGGATCGGTTCGTCCAGCAGCGGAGTTCCGGCGGCGAGCACCGAAACCCGGCCCGCGGCTGCGGTGACGGCCAGTCCGGTGGCCGGGCTCGCCCCCGCCGGAACAGTGCGCAGGACGTCGCCGTTGCCGACGGCCCGCAGCGCGGCGCAGCGGATCGTCGCGTGCAGCGACAGCGGGCGGGGCGGGCTCAGCGGCACGACCGTCGAACTGGGCAACTTTCCCGCCTGAGGCCAGGAAACCACCGGATCCGAGGCCGTGACCGGCGCGAAGGGGATCGCGACGCCCAGCAGCACGGTGATCGCCGCGAGCACGCCGCACCACCACGCTCGGCGATCAGCCGGGGTCGGCCGGATGCGCGGGCGGTGCGCGGAGGTGGAGGGGTTCAGTGCAGGAGGGGACTGCGATACGACCACGCCACAGTCATCGACGGCCCGCCCCGTCAACTGCACTACACGATCGAGTGCGCGAAATCCGACGGAGTTCGCCGATCTCGGTGGTGGGAGCACCAGGATCGGACGGTTTCCGGGTTTTCACTCGTCGGCGGATTGTGCGTGATCGGCCGCGGGCGGACGATCGATCGATTCGCGGATTTCGACGGATCTTCGGGAGAGTGTCGATGGCAGCGGGGATTTCACGATTCAGGCTCACCCGACGACGCGCCCTGCAGGCCGGAACCGGTGCGGCAGCGGCCCTCGCGTTCGCCCCGCCACGCGTGGCGCTGGCCGACGGCGCCGGTGTCACGCTGCGGCAGGGCACCAACCTCGGCGCCGCCGCGGCACCGGACGGGCGCGTGGCGTTCGACCTGGTCAACGCGATCTGGGTGCTCGAACCCGGCGGCGGTGCGGCGCGCAAGCTCACCGATGAGCTGCAGGACGCCACGCAGCCGGACTTCTCCCCGGACGGTCGCACCCTCGTGTTCCAGTCCTACCGCGATGGCAACTTCCACCTCTGGACGACGGCCGCCGACGGTTCCGGGCTGCGGCAGCTCACCGCGGGCGGGAAGGACCACCGGGAACCGAAGTTCTCGCCCGACGGAAGAGCTCTTGCGTTCGCCTCCGACCGAGCGGGCGGCTACCAGGTGTTCGTGATGGACCTCGGTTCCGGGGTGATCAGCCAGATCACCCGGGATCGGCCGGACGTGTCGATGCCGAGCTGGGCGCCCGACGGCAAGGCCCTCGTCTACGTCGCCGGCGACACCGCGATCGAGCGCGTGGAGATCGCGTCCGGGCAGGTCAGCGTGCTGGTCGACAGTGGTGACGAGATGTCGCTCCACGGGCCGAGTCTCGCTCCCGACGGACGGTTGGCCTACGTCCGCCTGGCCGGTGCCCGGCGGGACCTGGTGGTCGACGGGCAGGCCGTGACCGAAGGCGAGGACGTCTTCGGGTTCGCGCCGCGCTGGATCGGCCCCGGCGAACTGCTCTACACCGCCGACGGAGTGATCCGCAGGCGTGGCCTTTCCGGGGAGCGCATCGAGGTTCCCTTCACCGCAACGGTTCCGGTGCTCTCCCACCGCGACTACCCGAAGCGGCGTCCCGGCGTGCGCGGGCCGAAGGTCACCGGCATCGCGAGCCCGGTGTGCTCACCCGACGGCACCCAGGTCGCGTTCCGCGCGCTGAACGCGCTGTGGGTGATGCCGATCGGTCGCGCTCCGCGAAAAGTGGTCGGCGACGGCTACTTCGCGTCCGACCCGGACTTCTCCCCGGACGGGCGGCAGCTGCTCTACAGCAGCGACCGCACCGGCACCGCCGACCTGTGGCTGCACGACCTGGCGACCGGCTCGGAGCGGCGCATCACCGACGTGGACGGCGCGGCGATCACGCCCCGGTTCTCCCCGGACGGCGAGCGGATCGCCTACCAGGACCAGGACGGTGCCACGTGGGTCGCGGACCTCGCCGGCGGCGCACCGCGCCAGGTGACACCGCCGCTGTTCCAGCCCGGTCGCCCCGACTGGTCGCCGGACGGGCGAACCCTGGTGCTGGCCGCCGTCAAGCCCTACGGCACGCGGTTCCGCGAGGGGACCAGCCAGGTCCTGCGGGTCGAGGTGGAAACCGGGGCGCTGCACTACACCGAGGTGATGCCGTTCCGGTCGTTGGCCACGCGTGGCGACGACGGCCCGGTGTGGTCCCCGGACGGCGGGCACCTCGCGTTCGTCGTGGAGTCGACCGCGTGGATCGTCGCCGTCGACGCGGCCGGGGCGTTCACCGGTGCACCCCGGCAGGTCACCACCGAGCTGACCGACTCGCTGAGCTGGCGCGACGCCGATCACCTGCTGTTCCTCAACGGTGGCGAGCTGCGTTCGGTGCACATCGGCACCGGCGAGGTCACCTCGATCCCCCTGGACCTGACGTGGACTCCCGCGCGGACCAGTGAGAACCAGGTGGTCCGCGTCGGTGCGCTGTGGGACGGCGCGTCCGAGCAGCTGCGCCACGACGTCGACATCGTGCTGGCGGGGGAGCGGATCGCCGCCGTGCTCCCGGCCCAGGACGGACGTGCCCTGATCGACGCGCGCGAGCTGACCGCGATCCCCGGGCTCATCGACGCCCACGTGCACTGGCACCTGCGCGGGCGGCAGTGGGGCGACCGGCAGGGACGCGCCTGGCTGGCCTACGGCGTGACGACGACCCGATCACCGGGCGACCCGGCCTACCAGATGCAGGAGACCCGCGAGGCGCTGAGCTCGGGAGACCGCGTCGGGCCGCGGTACTTCGCCACCGGCGAGGCCATCGACGGCGGGCGGATCTACTACAACTTCATGCGCCCCACCCTCAGCGAGGAGCAGCTGCGGCTGGAGATGCGGCGCGCGTCCGCGCTGGACTACGACATGGTCAAGACCTACGTGCGCATGCCGGTGCGGATGCAGCAGGCGGCGATCGCGGAGGCGCACGCGCAGGGCAGGCCGCTGAGCTCGCACTACGTCTACCCGGCCGCACATCTGGGCATGGACGGCATGGAGCACACGGGGGCGACCAACAGGCTCGGCTACTCCCACACCTGCGACGAGCTCGGCAGGTCCTACGACGACGCCGTGGAGCTGTTCATCGCCAGCGGGATGTCCATCACCCCAACGCTGTTCACCTCGTCGGGGATGTACGCGCAGGACCGGTCGCTGATCGAGGACCGGCGGACGCGGGTGCTGTTCCCGCCGTGGGAGTACCAGCGCCTGCTCGGCGAAGCCGAGGACGCGGCCGGTCCCGACGGGGAGGTCACCCGCTTCAAGCTGGCCGGTCAGGTCGACATGCTGCTGCGCATCCAGCGCGGTGGTGGGTTCGTCATCGCGGGAACCGATTCGCCGCTGGACAACATCGCGGTCTCGTTGCACATGAACCTCCGCGCGATGGTCGCGCACGGCTTCACGCCACGCGAAGCCCTCACGACCGCCACCCGGAACCCGGCTCGCTGGCTCGGTCTTCCCGGCGAGCTCGGCGAGATCCGCCCCGGCGCCTACGCGGACCTGGCCCTGGTCGCCGGTGACCCGCTCACCGACATCACCGCCGCAGCGGCGGTCCGCACGGTCATCAAGGGCGGTGCCGCGCACACCGCGGACGCTTTCCTGGCCCCCTTCGAAGCACCCGGCACGAGGGCGACCGCCCCCGTCTCCGGATCGCACCGAGCCGACCCGGAGACCAACCCGGCGTTCTGGTGGCACGAACCGGAATGGACCCACCGCGCCTGCTGCGAGCACCCGCGCTTCGCGTGACGGCGGCAGCGGGCGGGGTGCGGACGTCGCGGGGTACCGGAGGCGCAGATCGGATCGCTCACGTGCACGAGGTCGCGCACCAGCACGACCCGCAGGCCCGCATCGCCCACGCCGCCGTCGGCCGCCTGGTTTAAACGCACGCACCACCCGGGGATTCTCGGGGGCACGGCCTCCGCGTTGCGGGGGCGACCCGTGCAGCAGAACAGGGTGATGTAGCCGTGGAGACGGGAACTCTCCAGCACGTCTACGACCGACCCGGTCCCTTCGTGACCGCCTACCTGGACACCTCGGGGGACGCGGAAGACGCCGCCAAGGCGATCGAGCTGCGGTGGCGAGCGATCCACGAGCGGTTGCAGCAGCAGGGAGCCGACGAGGCCACCGTCCGAGCCATCGGCGATCACGTGCGCGAACACCGCGCGCAGACCGGCCAGCGCGGGCAGGTGCTCGTCGGCGAAGGCGCCGAGGTGGTGCTGCAGGACGAACTCCCCGAGCCGCCCACCGACCTGCCGGTGGAGGACCAGGCCTACGTCGGCCCGGTCCCGCACCTGATGCCCTACCTGCGGCGATGCATGTCGCGGGTGGCGTTCCTGGTGGCCGACGTCGATCACACCGGCGCGGATCTGACGGTGGTCTCGGGCTCGGGGGAGATGAAGCGGGTCCGCATCGACGGCGAATCGCACCCGGTGCACAAGACCCACGCCGGTGAGCAGGAGAACCAGCAGCGGTTCCACATGGCCGTCGAGGAGCGCTGGAAGCGCAACGCCGAGGCGGTGGCCGGTGAGATCGTCGAGCGCGCGGGCAAGATGGGCGCGCAGGCGATCGTGCTCACCGGTGAGGACCAGCAGCGCTCCCTGGTGCACTCGCTGCTGGGCGAGGATCAGGAGCTGGTGATCGAACCGGGTTCCCGGCAGGAGTCGGCGGAGCGGTTGCGGCACGAGGTGACCCGCAGCGTGCACGACGCGGAGGTCGCCGAGGTGGTCGAGGAGTTCCAGCGCGAGAGCGGCCGGGGCGAACGCGCCGTGGAGGGTTGGCAGGACACCGTGGAGGCCCTGCGCCGAGGTCAGGTCCGCACGCTGCTGTGGACCGCCGACGATCACGCGGGCGACCTGCACGTCGGTGCCGGTGCCACCGAGCTCGCCGCGGACGAGCGCGCGCTGAAGGACACCGGGAGCGAGATCATCGGTGACGCGCCCGCCAGCGCGGCCGTGGTGCGCGCACTGGCGGGGACCGGTGCTGATCTGGTGATCATCGAGCCCGGCACCATCGATCTCACCGGTGGCATCGGCGCGGTCCTGCGGTACCGGGCGACGTGATGCGGCCGAGTCGCGCGGTCGCCTCGTTCGACTCGGCGACCGGAATGCTGCGCGCGCTGTCGCACTGCCTGTCCGGGCAGGACGCGCCCGCGCTGGGTGCGGCTCCGCGCGCGGCGGTGCCGGTGATCTCGGCGTTGCTGGGCGGGGTGAACCGGCTGCCGACCTCGCTGGCCGATCAGGTGTACGCGGTCAGCGGTGTCAGCGAGGCGGTTCCACCCGGCCGGCTCGCCGACATCGACGCCGACGACCTCGCGGAGTGGATCGTCGACCACTACCCGCGTCGCCGATATCCGGTGGTGTTCATCGGTTCCTCCAACGGCGCGCTGATGCACCTGGCCGCCGCGCTGGACGCGCCGTGGTTGCCGCAGACGTTGCTGATCCCGGTCCGGCGCCGCGGCGTGGACCGCGACGACCCTGCGGCCGAGCTGGAGGCCGGGCGGCATCCGGGACGCGAGCTGCTGCGCACGAACCCCGAACTCGTGCTGCACCACATGCACGACCCGAACCAGGACCGGCTGATGATCGCCGGCATGTCCTACTTCCGGGTCAAGTGGCGGCGGCTGCCGGTGGCCTACCGGCGGTTCATCCGCGAGCACCTGGCTCCGGACGGCGTCGTGGTCACCTCGGAGTGCGAGCTGGACTGGCCGGTGACCAGGGTCGATGAGCGCCACGTGTTCCAGTTCGGCGCGCTCGGCGGAGCCGACGAGCAGGAGTACTTCACCGGTGGGCCGCGCGTGCGCGAGTTCCTGCGCAGCTACGGCTCGGAGCACGAGTCCTGGAACCCGCCGCAGCCGGACGAACGGCGGCCGGAGGCCGAGTGGGGTTTCGAGCCGGAGCTCCTCGATGATCTGGACGCGCTGGGCTTCCCGGTGCGCAGACTGCGATTCGCGCACCCCGAGGACCTGAGCCCGGCGGTGGCGCAGCTGCACCGCGACTGGTACGCCGCCAACGACGCGCCCACCGATCGGTTGCTGGTGGAGACCTTCCTGCTGCTGGAACCGCACTGGGCGTTGCGCACGGGTTCGGTGCCGTTCTGGCTGACCTTCAACGCGGGGAGTTCGCCGAGAACCCTGCGCGAGCACCTGGACTCGGTGTCCTACGACGAGATCCGGATGATGCTGTTCTCGCACGGCACCGAGTCGATCGGGCTCACCCCGATCGAGACGTGGCAGCACCTCGTCGGTCGCGCCCGCCGGTTCGGCACGGTGCTGGGAGCCGATCCGGCCGCCTACCCGAGGGACTTCGCGGGTCTGGTCCGCGCCCACCGGGCGCTCACCCGGGTCCCCGCGCGCGACGAGCTGCCGAAGATGTCGTTCCACGAAGCGGAATCGCTGCTCCGGGGGTCGAACGTGCGCCTGTGAGCACGCATGGCGCGAGGGTTGAGCGGGTAGGCCGTGGAGAGCTCGAATGGATTGGAGGACGCCTGGTGGCGAATGCGAACCTGAAGGCGTTGACCGACGTCGGCGTGTCGATCTGGCTGGACGACCTGTCGCGCAACCGGATCCTGTCCGGGGGCTTCGACGAGCTCATCCAGGAGTACGGCCTGGTGGGCGCGACCAGCAATCCGACGATCTTCGCCAGCGCGCTGTCGAAGGAACCCGAGTACGACGAGCAGTTCGAGGAGCTCGCGAAGGCGGGCGTGACCACGGACCGGGCCGCCCGCATCATCACCACCGACGACGTGCGCGATGCGGCGGACATCTTCCGCGACGTCTACGAGCAGACCGGTGGTGTCGACGGGCGGGTGTCGCTGGAGGTCGACCCGCGGCTGGCGCACGACACCGACAAGACGGTCGCCGAGGCGATCGATCTGTGGAAGGCCGTGGACCGGCCGAACCTGATGGTCAAGATCCCGGCCACGGTGGCGGGCCTGCCGGCGATCACGAAGGTGATCGCCGAGGGCATCAGCGTCAACGTGACCCTGATCTTCTCCGTCGAGCGCTACAAGGCCGTCATGGACGCCTACCTCGCCGGTCTGGAGCAGGCCAAGGCCAACGGCCACGACCTCGCTTCGATCGAGTCGGTGGCGTCGTTCTTCGTCTCCCGCGTGGACACCGAGATCGACAAGCGGCTGGACGCGATGCAGGAGGGCCACCCGCTGCGCGGGCAGGCCGCGATCGCCAACGCCCGCCTGGCCTACGCCGCCTACCAGGAGGTCTTCTCCTCCGAGCGGTGGAAGGCGCTGCAGGCCGAGGGTGCTCGGGCGCAGCGTCCGCTGTGGGCCTCGACCGGGGTGAAGGACAAGTCCTACTCCGACACCCGCTACGTCGACGAGCTCGCCGCGCCGAACACGGTCAACACCATGCCGGAGTCGACGCTGCAGGCCACCGCCGACCACGCTGACGTGCGCGGTGACCTGGTCAGCGACACCGCCGAGGCCTCGCAGAAGGTCTTCGACGACCTCGCCGCCGCGGGCATCGACCTCGACGACGTCTTCACCGCCCTGGAGACCGAAGGCGTCGACAAATTCGAGAAGTCCTGGACCGAACTCCTCGGCACCGTCGCCGATCGGCTCGGGTAGTCCACAGAGGAGGATGAGATGTCTGATCCCGTGGATGCTTCCACACCCACGCCCAACGAGACCGAGCCCGACCCGCAGGACCCGGAGGACCCGGCCAACCTGCAGTCGGCCGAAGACCTCGACGAGGACGAGCTCGGCACCGACCCGCTGGAGCGCGGCGTCGAACCGCCCGAAGGCTGGTCGGCCACTTCCCGCGATCGCCCCACGCCGCGCGACCAGCGCGAGGGCCGGACGCTCGACGAGCGCATCGCCGAAGAACGCCCGGAAACCGACTAAGGGCTGTTCAGGGCTCGTTTAGCGTGGCGGTGCGGGCTGAGTCGCACACCTGAAACAGCGGCTACTGCTAACCAACCAGCACCCAGCGGGCGATTGTCGGTGGCGGGCGGACAATGGGCGAGGTGACCGAGCAGGACCAGGAGTGGCGGTTCGTCCAGGGCGGGCGGCTGCTGCCCGACGCCGTCGTCTCGGCGGTCGGCTACCGCTCCCGCCTGGACCGGCCGTGCCGGCACGTGGGGATGCCGTCACCCGCGTTGACGTTGGTGCTGACCTTCGACGAGCCGGTGATCTCGGGTTTCGAGCCCTCCGGCGACGACGCCGAGAGCACTCACGTGGTGCTCGGCGGCCTGCACACCCGCCCGGCCTACATCGCCCAGCCCAGGGTGCAGAGCGGCATCCAGCTGGCGGTCCGCCCGCTGGCGTTGCGCCGGATGGTCGGTGTTCCGGCCGGTGAGCTGCGGGATCGGGCGATCGACGCGCGGGAGGTCCTCGGCAGCGGTGTCGAGGACCTGCGCCAGCGGCTCGCCGAACTGACCTCGTGGCCCGAGCGGTTCGCCGCCCTGGCCACCTACCTGCGCGCGAACACCGCGGAGGTGACCTCGGGTGTGCGTCCGGAGGTGCTGGAGGCGTGGAAGTGGATCGCCTGGCACCGCGGCACCGGCTCGATGAGCGCCCTCGTCCGGCACGTCCACCTCGGCGAGCGGCAGCTGACGTCGCTGTTCAAGGCCGAGCTCGGCGTCTCGCCGAAGGCGGCGTCGCGGTTGATGCGCTTCGAGCACGCTCGTCAGCGCATCGCCCGCGCCGTCCGATCTGGGGCTCCGCTCGACCTCTCGGCCGTGGCGCACTCGTGCGGTTACTACGACCACTCGCACCTCGTGCGCGACTTCAACCAGTACGCCGGGTCGAGCCCGAGCCGGTGGATCGCCGCGGAGCTCCGAAACATCCAAGCCGGTGCCGGTCAGCGGGCGGAAGAATTTCCCCCATGACCACGACGAACACCAGACCCGCACCCACGGTGTGGGCAACGCTGCAAGCGCACGACGCACCCGCGCTCATCGATTTCCTGGTGAACACACTCGGTTTCATCAAGACCGCCGCCTACACCGACGGAGATCTGGTCGCTCACGCCCAGCTCGACTGGCCCGAGGGCGGCGGGATCATGCTCGGCTCCTACCAGCCCGGCAACGACTGGTCCCGCCAACCCGGAACGGCCGGGATGTACGTGGTGACCGACGATCCCGACGCGCTCTGCGAACGCGTGCGCGCGGCGGGTGCGGACATCTTCCGGGAGATCGCCGATCAGGAGTACGGCAACCGCGAGTTCGGGGTCCGCGACCCGGAGGGCAACCTCTGGTCCTTCGGCTACTACCGAGGCGAACCCCGCCCGTGATCACTCGCCCTTGAGGCGGGAGTTGCACTCCGCGCAGGTGGGGAAGTAGATCCAGTCGAGTTCGCTGGGCTGGGCCATGGCGACGAGGTCGCCGCACACCGCCTCGGCTGAGGCGAGGCCCTCCCAGCGGGCTCCGCGGAACGCGTGCCGCAAGCCGCCCGGTACGTTCTCGTTGGGTATCGGAAGCCAGAAGTGCCGCTGCGCCTGCTCGGTGTGCATCCCCAGTCCTCTCGCTCGTGATCAGCTTGGGCTGCAAGGTAGCGAACTGCAATTGCAACTCGCGATAACCCAATAGGTTGATCTGCTTGATTGCCGGTATCGGACTGGTGCAAGATCCAGATCCATGTCGAAGACGTGGCCGGCGGTCCGGCGTGTGCAGGTCGGGTTGATGCTCCGCGCGATGCGCGAGAGGTCGGGCGTGAAGTCCAAGGAGATCAACGAGACGCTCGACTGGTACGTCGGCAAGCTCCAGAAGGTCGAGTCCGGCAACCTCACGGTCTCCGCAGCCGAGGTGAACGAACTCGTCCGGCTCTTCGGCCTCGACGACCAGGCCGAAGCCGACCGCCTTCGAGCCCTCGCCAAGGAAGCCCGCCGCAGGGACCAGCCCGCCAGGGTCCCGGACTGGGCGGCCACCTACGTCGCCCTGGAAGGCGCAGCAGCGGAGATCAAGTACTACGACCCCGAGGTGATTCCGCCCGTGTTGCAGACGGAGCACACCGCGCGGGCTTCGTTGTCCAACCCTCTCGACGAGACCCAGGACGTCGAACCGGCCGTGGCTGAACGGGTGCGCAGGGCGGATCGCGTGCTCGGTGAGGACGCACCGCAACTGTGGTGCGTCGTCGGCGAAGCCGCTCTCTTCCGGCAGGTCGGTGGTCGAGGCGTGCTGCGCGACCAGCTCCAGCACCTTCGAAAAGCGGCGGCGCGGCCGAACGTCACCGTGCAGGTCCTGCCTTTCGACGCGGGAGAGCACGTCGCGCTCGGGTCGTCTTGGACGCTGTTGCACCTGGACGAGCCGTCGGCGACCTTCGTTTACACCGAAGCGCTCACGAGCGGTGACTACCTCGACAAACCCGCCCATACCGATCGCTACGTGAAAGCGTTCGATACCCTGCGGATGATCGCAGCGTCCGACCGAGCCTCGGTCAAGATGCTGGATCGGAGGATCAAAGAACTGGCCTAGTGGAGTGGTGATGATGCGCCCGTCTCAGTCGGTCACGGGCTGGCGGACGTCCAGTCGCAGCCAGGGGGCGCAGAACTGCGTGGAGGTCGGCCGGACTTCCGACGCCGGAGCAGCGGTCCGCGACACCAAGAACCGCACCGCCGGTCACTTCACCACCACGGCCCCGCAGTGGCAGCACTTCGTCGACGCGATCAAGGCCGGTCGCTTCGACCGCTGACCCCGCGCCCACGAGAGAACGCCCCGCTCCCACGGGGCGTTTCTCATACCCAGACCACCTGGTCCAGTGACGCACGACAGCGGGCTTCCGAGGCGGGGATTCGAATTTCGCGCGAAATTCGACCGCGAAAGTTCGCACTCGAATTTCGCGCGAAATTCGACAAGCCCTGCTCAGGTGCGGTGTTGCGGGGTCTGCTCGTGCGGGGTGAGGAGTTGGACCGTGCCTTCGCCGTTGGCGGCGAGGAGGAGGCACCCGTTCGCGGTGGTGGTGAGGCCGGCGAAGGGGCGGGGTCTGGCC
>NZ_SMKS01000074.1:0-24992 GCF_004348435.1 Saccharopolyspora terrae
TGGCTGGGGTGGGGATCTCGGTGAGGTGGCCTTCTGTGAGGTGGCGGGTCACCGCGTCCTTGGAGACGAGGGTGACTCCCAGGCCGGAGACGGCTGATTCGATGACCGCGGTGTTGGAGCCGAGGGTGAGGGTTCGGGGTGGTGGGTCCAGTTCCAGCTGGGCGAGGAAGGATTCCGTGATCGCCCTGGTGCCGGAACCGGGTTCGCGCAGCAGCCACGTCTGAGCCGACAGCCAGGCGGGCGTCCCCGGCCCGGGGGCGTTGGCGACGACGATGAGTTCGTGGGGGCGGGTGGCGAGGACCTCGACCTCGCGGCCCGGCTCGGGTCGTCCGCCCAGGACCAGGTCGACCTCGTGGCGTTCCAGGAGCCTGCGGACGTGCTCCCGGTTGCCGACCTCCAGGCGGACGCCGACGTGCGGGTGCTGCTCGCGGAAGCTCGCCAGCACACCGGGCAGGATCTGCTCGCCGGCGGTGGTCAGGGCCGCGATGCGGAGTTCGCCGCGTTCCGGGTCCGCTTCCGCAATGGCGGCGGTGCGGGCCTGGTCGAGGAGGCCCAGGGCGGTGCGGGCGTGGTCGGCGTACACCTGGCCGGCGCGGGTCAGCCGCAGGCCTCGCCCGTCGCGTTCCAGCAGCTGCAGGCCGAGGGACTTCTGCAGCGCGTTCAGCGCGGCCGACACCGCGGACTGGGTCACGAACATCTGGCGCGCGGCGGCGTGCACCGAGCCGGTGTCGGCGACGGCCAGGAACGTGCGCAGCTGCGTGAGCGTCATCATCAACCATTCGCTTGAGAATCACGACGGGATTCTTGATAGACAGTTGCTCAATCGGCGGCCATCGTCAAACGCATCCACTCATCCGGGGAGGACGCATGGCAGCCGAGAACGAGCGTTGGGGCGCAGGGGTCATCCCCTACGCCGAGATGGGGTACTGGCAGCCCGACTACGAGCCCGAGCCCAGTGACGTGCTCGCCGCGTTCCGGGTGACCCCGCAGGACGGGGTGCCGCCGGAGGAGGCCGGTGCCGCGGTGGCGGGGGAGTCGTCGACGGCGACCTGGACCGTGGTGTGGACCGACCGGCTCACGACCTACGAGCACTACCAGGGCAAGTGCTACCGGGTCGACCCGGTTCCGGGGCAGCCCGGGCAGTACATCGCCTACATCGCCTACGACCTCGACCTGTTCGAGGAGGGCTCGATCGCGAACCTGACGTCGTCGATCATCGGCAACGTCTTCGGGTTCAAGGCGCTCAAAGCGCTGCGGCTGGAGGACATGCGGATCCCGCCGCACTACACCAAGACCTTCCAGGGACCCGCGCACGGCATCGTGATGGAGCGCGAGTACCTGAACAAGTACGGGCGCCCGCTGCTGGGCGCCACCGTGAAGCCCAAGCTGGGGTTGTCCGCGCGCAACTACGGGCGGGTGGTGTTCGAGGCGTTGCGGGGTGGTCTCGACTTCACCAAGGACGACGAGAACATCAACTCCCAGCCGTTCATGCGCTGGCGGGACCGGTTCCTGTTCTGCATGGAGGGCGTCAACCGCGCCCAGGCCGAAACCGGTGAGATCAAGGGCCATTACCTCAACGTCACGGCCGCGACGATGGAGGACATGTACGAGCGGGCGGAGTTCGCCAAGGAGCTCGGCAGCGTCGTGGTGATGATCGACCTGACCGTCGGCTACACCGCGATCCAGTCGATGGCCAAGTGGGCGCGGGCCAACGGCGTCCTGCTGCACCTGCACCGCGCCGGGCACTCCACCTACACGCGGCAGAAGAACCACGGCGTGAGCTTCCGGGTCATCGCCAAGTGGATGCGGCTGGCCGGGGTCGACCACATCCACGCCGGAACGGTGGTCGGCAAGCTCGAAGGGGACCCGAACTCGGTGGCCGGGTTCTACGACGTGCTGCGGGTCAACAAGGCCGACCCGGACCCGGCCAAGGGCCTGTACTTCGAGCAGGACTGGGCGTCGATGCCGGGCGTCATGCCCGTCGCCTCCGGTGGCATCCACGCGGGGCAGATGCACCAGCTGCTGGATCACCTGGGCGAGGACGTGGTGCTGCAGTTCGGCGGCGGCACGATCGGGCACCCGATGGGCATCGCCGCGGGCGCCACCGCCAACCGGGTCGCGCTGGAAGCGATGATCAAGGCCCGCAACGAGGGCCGGGACTTCCTCGCCGAGGGATCGGACATCCTGCGCAAGGCGGCGCGGCACAGCCGCGAGCTCGACACGGCGCTGGCCCTGTGGGGTGACGTGAGCTTCGACTACGACTCCACCGACACCCCGGACGTCATCGACACCCCGACGCTGGTGTGAGGAGACCGGACATGCGCATCACCCAGGGAACCTTCTCCTACCTCCCGGAGCTCTCCGACGACGAGATCCGGGCTCAGGCGCAGTACGCGCTGGACAACGGATGGCCGCTGTCGGTGGAGTTCACCGACGACCCGCACCCCCGCAACAACTACTGGGACATGTGGGGACTGCCGATGTTCGACCTGGTCGACGCGGCCGGCGTGCTCTACGAGGTCAACGAGTGCCGCAGGGCCTACCCGCAGCACTACATCCGGGTCAACGCCTACGACGCCTCGCTGGGCAGGCAGACCACGGCGCTGACGTTCCTGGTCAACCGCCCCTCCGACGAGCCCGGGTTCCGGCTCGACCGGCAGGAGGCGGCGGACCGGCGGCTGCGGTACAGCACCCACGCCTACGCGCTGGACCGCCCGAAGGGCGAGCGGTACTCGTCGTGAGCACCGCGACGCGACCGGGTTTCGGCATGCGGCCCGGCGAAACCGGCACGGAGGCAGGGGAAACCGCCCTCGCGAGAACCGCACGCGTGGATCTCGCGGCGGAGCGGGACGCGGCGGGCATCGACGAGCTGATGGCCTCGCTGGACGCGGAGCTGGTCGGACTGCACGAGGTCAAGGACCGCATCCGCGAGGTGGCGTCGCTGCTGCTGGTCGATCGCGTGCGGCAGCGGTTCGGGGTGAGCTCGACGCGCCCGAACCTGCACATGTGCTTCACCGGCAACCCGGGCACCGGCAAGACGACCGTGGCGATGCGGATGGCCGGGCTGCTGCACCGCATCGGCTACCTCGAACGCGGACACCTGGTCGCCGTCACCCGCGACGACCTCGTCGGCCAGTACGTCGGCCACACCGCCCCGAAGACCAAGGAGGTGCTCAAGCGGGCGATGGGCGGCGTGCTGTTCATCGACGAGGCGTACTACCTCTACCGCGCGGAGAACGAACGCGACTACGGTCAGGAGTCCATCGAGATCCTGTTGCAGGTCATGGAGAACCAGCGCGAGGACGTCGTGGTGATCCTGGCCGGCTACGGCGACCGGATGGCGGAGTTCTTCCGCTCGAACCCCGGCATGAGCTCCCGGGTGGCCCACCACGTCGAGTTCGGCGACTACGACCTCGACGAGCTGCGATCCATCGCCGAGCTGATGTCCGAACAGGACGGTTACCGGCTGGGTCGTGAAGCGGTCGAGGTCATGCGCGAACTGCTCGACGAGCAGCGGGCCCAACCCCGCTTCGCCAACGCCCGCACGGTCCGGAACATGTTGGAGAGAGCCAGGTTGCGGCACGCGAGCCGCATCGTGGACACCCAGGACGACTGCGGCCTGGACGACCTGGTCCGCCTAGAACCGGTGGACTTCAAGCCCTGACTCCTAGCTTGAGTCAATTGCCTTGCTTGGCGGTGCGGGTGGCGGAACCTGACACGTCTTCTGGCTGCGGGATCCGAGACTGATGTATGTCCAATACACGGCGCTACGGCTGTCCTCGCCAGAAGACGTGTCAGAACCCGCGGCGGTGCGAGCTGAGTCCCACACCTGAAACAACGACCCCCGCAGCGTTCTTGACCGACACCTACGCCGGCTCCTGGTGGGGTGGGATGGTCAGGGTGAGGGTTGTGCCGGAGCCCGGGGTGCTGCGCACGTCGAGGGTGCCGCCGAGCAGGCGCGCGCGTTCGCGCAGGCCGGGCAGGCCGTGGCCGGTCGGGCCGGAGGTCGCGCGCAGCGCGGCCGGGTCGAACCCCACTCCGTCGTCGCTGACCTGCAGCACCACCTCGGCGGGCGTCGTGCTCAGCCGGATCACCGCGGTCCCGGCCTGCGCGTGCTTCTGGACGTTCTGCAACGCCTCCTGGGCGCTGCGGTAGAGCGCGCTCTCCAGGAACTCCGGGACGTCGCAGATCCCGGCGTCGACGTGGACGTGCAGGTCGGCGATCCCCCGCGCTAGGCTCTGCAGGCTCGCCATCAGGCCCAGGTCGTCGAGCACCGGTGGGCGCAGGCCCGCGATCGCGTAGCGGGTCTCGTCCAGCGCCGCCCCGGCCAGGTCCTGCGCGGTGGCGATCTGCTGCTCGGCCCGGGCGGCGTCGTCGCCGACCAGGTCGCGGGCCGCCGAGAGGTGGAAGAACATGCTCACGATGCGCTGGCTGATGCCGTCGTGGATCTCGCCCGCGAGCCGCCTGCTCTCCGACTCCTGCAGCTGCACCATCCGCTCGGTGAAGCGCTCCAGCGCCTCCTCGCGGTCGGCCAGCCGCCGGTAGAGGCGGGCGTTCTCGATGGCGCCGGCGACCAGACCGGCCAGCGAGCGCAGCAGCTCGACGTCGTCGCCGAACTCGCGGCGCCGCTTGCTGTGCAGGTTGAGCACGCCCACCAGGTGGCCCAGCCGCGTCAGGATCGGCACCGACACCATCGAGGTGAACTCCTCGCCGTGCAGCTCCGGGATGTACTTGTAGCGCGGGTCGGCGCGCTTGTCCTCCACGATCACCGCGGGCTCGCCGTGCGCGGCGACCCAGCCGGCCATGCCCTCGCCGACCGCCAGCTCCACGCGCCCCGCGAGCCGGTCGAACGGCGGGGTCGCGCCGCAGAGCCGGAGCCGCTGCCGGTCGTCGTCGAGCAGGTGCACGAAGCACACGTCGGTCGCGGTCATCTCGGTGATGATCGCCGCGACGTTCTGCACGATCTCGTCCAGGTCGAGCCGCGAGGAGATGGTCTCGATGATGCGCATGAGCAGGTGGGCCTCCTGCTCGGCGTCGGCCATCCCCAGCGAGCTGCGCTTCACCGGTACACCCCTTCGCGCAGCGCGACCGCGATGGCACCGGCCCGGTCGCCGACCTCCAGCTTGCGGTACAGCCCGCGCAGATGGGTCTTGACGGTCTCCTCGGAGATGAGCAGCTTCGTCGCGATCGCCCGGTTCGACATGCCCGCCACCAGCAGCGACAGCACGTCGCTCTCGCGCTGGGTGATGCCCAGGTGCGCACCGGGCCAGAACTCGCCGTCGCGGATCCGCGCCGCCGACTTCGCCACCCTGCTGGCCAGCGCGGGGTCGATGAGCACCTCTCCGTCGTGGATGCGCGTCAGGTACTCCACGAGTTCCGAGCCGCGCACCCGCTTGAGCAGGAAGCCCGACGCGCCCAGCTGCAACGCCTGGTAGAGGTACTGCTCGTCGTCGTAGACGGTCAGGAAGACCACCTTGCAGCCCGGTCGGTGGCCCAGGATCTCCCCGCACAGGTCCAGACCGCTCGATCCGCGCAATCGGATGTCGAGCAGCACCGCATCCGGTTCGTGCTGCAGGATTTCGGTGACGGCCTGCGCCGGAGTGCCCGCCTCTCCGACGATCCGCACCCGTTCGGAGTGCGGTTCCAGCATCGCCTTGAGGCCGTCGAGCACCATCTGGTGGTCGTCGACGACCACCAGCCGCAACGGCTCCTCGACCAGGCCCATCGGAGAAGGGTACGCAGGCAAGGGCCTCTCCGGTAGGTGACGCGGTGCTGCTCAGGCGGGGGTGGTGGCGTCGAGGAGTTCGTCCAGGTCCACCCTCCGGGCGGTGTCGACGAACGCCCTGGCGAGGATGGGCTCCGGGTCGCGGTCGTGCAGGACCAGCCCGATCGTCTTGCTGATCTGCGGCTCCGCCAGCGGGACCGCGCGCATTCCCTCCGGAACCCCGAAGCGCAGCAGCCACGAATGGGGCAGCACGGTGGCCCACGGCCCCTCGCGCACGTGCGCGTAGAGCGCGCTGATGGAGTTCGTCTCCACCGCCGGTTGCGGCTTCGCCTGGGCCTGTTCGAACACCGAGTTGAGGATGCGGCGGTTCTGCATGTCCTCCGACAGCAGGCACAGCGGGTGCTCGGCGGCCTCCGCCCAGGTCGCCGACTCCCCGTCGTCGAGGTCGTCCTCGGCGGCCAGGAGCAGGTAGCGCTCGCGGTAGAGCGGGACCGTGCGGACGCCGGTCAGCGGCTCGTTGTCGATGTAGGTCACGCCGACGTCGAGCCCGTACTGCGACAGGCCCCGCTGGATCTCGATCGAGGTCATCGAGCTCACCTGCACCCGCACCCGGGGCTGGTCCTGGCACAGCAGCGACGTCAGGATCGGCACCACGCACAGCGCCGTCGGGATGCACCCGATCCGCAGCCGCCCGCTGAGCCCTTCCCGCATCGCCCCGACGTCCTCGATCAGCGCGTCCCGCTCGGCGAGGATGCGGTAGGCCCACTTCAGGATCCGCTCGCCCTCCGGGGTGAAGCCGATGAACCGGTTCCCCCGCTGGATGATCTGGACGTGCAGTTCGGCTTCGAGCTTGCGGATCGCCGCCGACATGGCCGGTTGCGAGATGTAGCACGCCTCTGCGGCGCGGGCGAAGTGCTTCTCGCGCGCCAGGGTCGTCAGGTATTCCAGTTGCCGCAGGAGCATGCGCGCGATGCTAATCGTCCGGCCACGGCGGTGGTGGGGCCTGAGGAGGTGTCGCCGAACTGCGTGCGAGCACCCCGCACCGCCACGTGACACGAGCGCCGCCGGAGGTACTCAGTCGCCGTCGCGGATGAGGTGGTGCAGCAGGATCAGCTGTGCGAGCCGCAGCGGCTCGTTGCGCCTGCCGTCGTCGAGCCTGCCGAGGCAGTCCGGGATCGGGTCGGGCACGTCGAGGCCTTCCCAGATCGCCTTGGCGACCATCGTGCTCTCCTCGGGCGGGGCGTGGCCGTGGATGTGCAGGGCGTCGACCGGGCGTCCGTCGGTGTCGCGCTTGAGCGCCAGGTGCATCGCCTTGGTGGGCGCCTTGGCCAGGATCTCGGTGAAGTTGGGGTGCCGGATCGTCGGGCGCATCAGGATCGTCGCCGACAGCGGGGTGCCGGGCGGGTCGTCGCGGCCCTCGATCGGGGCGAACGAGACGACGATGTCGGCGAGGTCGCGTTGCGGCCGGATGAACCGCGCGGACTCGGGTTCCCGGCGGCCGAGCTCGGCCTTGACCTGCTCGGCGCGGTAGCCGCGCTTGGCGGTGTCGCGCTGGATCTTCCACGCGGCCCGCACGTCTTCGGGCGGGCCGAGGTAGACGGTGACGTCGAAGCACGCGCGGGACAGCTTCGTGTGCAGCGGCAGCAGGCCCTCCACCAGCACGAACTCGTGCGGTTCGACCAGCACCGGCCGGGTCAGCTCGCCCCCGGAGTGGTCGTAGACGGGCTTGAGGATGGGGCTGCCGGTGGCCAGCAGCTGCAGGTGCTGCTCCATGATCTCCACGTAGTTGCAGTCCGGGTGCAGCGGTGTGAAGGGCAGGCCCCTGCGCTCCCGGCGGTCGTAGCGGTGGTAGTCGTCGACGCACATCGAGGTGCTGCGCTCGGTCCCGAGAGCCTCGACGAGACCGCGGGTCAGGGTGGTCTTGCCCGCGGCGCTGTCGCCCGCGATGCCCAGCATCGTGGGGCGGGGGTTCGGTCGCTCGGCTCGGGCGCGGTGGATGCGCAGTTGCTTGTCGGGCACGAAAAACTCCCTCCGTCGGCGCTGTCCTCCGGCGCGCTGGGGTTCGAGCGGCCTGCCCTCGTCAAGCGGTCCGCTGCTCGGCGGCGAGTCCTCGACGTTACGGAGCGCGCCGGTTCCCGGCCTCCCCCCGGCGGGGGATGCGGGGACGGGGGAGCGCGGAATCGTGAAAGTTGATGTCCGGAGCGAGGATTCGGCGTTCGGGAAACGCCCGATCGGTGGTTTTCCTCGGCGGACGGCTAGATCAACCGCACTCGCGGTGACTGCTGCAAGTGGATGGACGTGCTTGCCCCTGAACGTTAACCCCCATTAGCGTGATCGGGGTCACGGTCCGGTGGGTCGATGACGGATGTGATGTGCGACGAGGAGGTCGTGATGGCCGGGTTGGTCCCGCCGCTGGGAATCGCGTCGAACACGCCTGGCGGGGATTCGCTGGCCACCGCGTCGAAGGTCACCAGGGCGTGGGAGGCGTTCGCGACCGGCGAGGACATCACCTCCGACGTGCGGCCCGACATCCTCGCCTCCTGGTACCGCTGCCGCGATCAGTACGAAGTGGACCCCGCGCTCGACGCCGCTCCGCCGGCTCCCGGATACCACGACCAGGGGCCGGACAACGACGTCATCTTCACCCAGCTCGGCGGGCTCGGCGCCCTGGCCGGGCGGGACGTCGAGCTCGACGGCGGGGTCGTCGCGGTCACCGACGGCTCCGGGCGCATCCTCGGCACCTGGGGCGACCCGTCGGCCCGCCGCCGCGCCGAGCTGTCCAACATGGCGCCCTGGTCGTCGTGGTCGGAGCAGTGCACCGGCACCAACGGGATGGGGACGTCCTTCGAGGTCACCGGCCCGGTCACGGTCACCGGCGCCGAGCACTGGTGCGAGGGATTCCACCAGTGGGCGTGCGCGGGCATCGCCATCCGCGACGTGGTGACCGGCTCGGCCATCGCCTCGATCAACATCTCCCGCTGGGGCGCAACGCTGTCCCCGGAGGTCCCGGGGTGGCTGCAGAAGGCCGCGTCCTGCACCGAGCAGGAGATCCACCGCAGGGCCGTCGGCGAGGCCAAGCGGGTGTGCGCGGCGTTCAAGCAGGAGCGCACCGATCACAGCGGCCCGCTGGTCGCCCTCGACCGGGGCGGCCAGGTCGTCGCGGCCAACGACGCCGCCCTGTCCATGCTCCGCCTGCCCGCCGACGCCCCGGCCTCGCGCGGCGCGGTCGAACCCGCCGAGCGGTCCAGACCGGACATCGCCGAACTGTCCGATGTGGTGCGCTGGGCAGCAGGACGAGCCGCGCAGAATCCACAGTGGAGCGGATACGCCCAGCTGGGTGTCGCCGGCGACGGCGCGGTTCCCGCGACGCTGCGGCCGATCACCGAGGCCGACCGCGTGGTCGGCATGCTCTGCGCGTTCGGGCTGCAGGAAGGCGAGCCCTACGGCCGCGCGGGCGAGGGAACGGCCGTGCCCATGCCGCCCCGGGTCATCGGCGTCCGCAACGACCGCCTGGTGCTGCTCGCGCCCTCGGAGGTCCGCTACGCCGAAGCGGACCGCAACACCGTGTGGCTCAGCACCGACCGCGGCCGGATCCTGGCCGCCACCAGGGGTCTGGACCACGTCGACCAGGCGCTGAGCCGCCACGGCTTCCGCCGCGTGCACCGCCGCTTCCTGGTCAACCTCCGCCGGGTCGCCGAGGTCGAACGCGGCACCAAGGGCGAGCTGTTCCTCGTCACCGACCCCCGCGTGCCCGAGCTCGTTCCGGTCTCCCGGCGTCACGCCCCGGAAATCCGTCGCCTGCTGGGGGTCTGACCGGCGCAACCGCGCTGCCGGACGGCGGGATCGGGCGCAAGCTCGAGGTGCACCGCTCGTCGTCGCGGCGATGCCGTTCGTTGGGAGTTCCGCGCCGCCGGTCGGCGATCGGTTGTCACCGCAGCGACCGATCGCTGAGGCTGTGAACTGCTGGAACGCGGAACCGAGGAGGAAATCATGACCTGGGAGACCCCTGAGTACACGGTGATCGACGTCTGCGCCGAAGTCACCGGCTACCACCACCAGCGCTGACGGCCGTGCTCGTCCACTGCCTGGGAGTCGCGGCAGGTGGCGGGTACCCGCAGTGGAACTGCGCGTGCCCCGGATGCCGCGAGGTCCGCACCGCGCCGGAGCGCGCTTCGGCGCACGCGGGCCTCGCGGTCTCCGGCACCGGTGACCGCTGGTTCCTGCTCAACGCGACGCCCGACGTTCACCACCAGATCAACTCCGACCCCAGCCTGCACCCCGGTCCCGGGGCGCGGGAGACACCGGTGGCGGGAGTGCTGCTCACCGACGCCGAGTTCGATCACACGATCGGGCTCCTGGTGCTCCGGGAGGGCTCGTCGCTGGAGGTCTTCGGCACGGCGCCCGTGCTGTCCGCGCTCACCGACCACTTCCCGGTGCGAGACCTGGTCTCCGACTACGCCGACGTGCGGTGGCGGGAGGTGGAGGTCGGCAAGCCCATCGATCTCGACGAACGGCTCCAGGTGACCGCATTCGCCACCGGGAGCAAACCGCCGCGCTACGTCGGGCACCACGCCGGGCCCGGCGACTGGGAGACCGGCTACGTGCTGCACGACCAGGTGAGCGGCGGAACCGCCGTCTACGCCCCGACCGTGCCAAGCTGGGACGAGCACTTCGCCGAGCAGGTCGCCGACGCCGATTGCGTGTTCGTCGACGGCACGTTCTGGACCGACGACGAGATGTCCCGCAGCGGAACGGGTGATCGGCCCGGAAGGTCCATGGGGCACATGCCCGTCAGCGGTGCGGACGGCTCGGCGCGGCACCTGGCCGCGCTGCCCGCCCGCCGCAAGATCTACGTCCACGTCAACAACACCAATCCCATCCTCGACGAGGGATCAGCCGAGCGAGCGGAGCTCGCGGCGCTGGGCGTCGAGGTGGGACGTGCGGGTCTGGAGGTCGAACTATGAGGCCCTGGTCGTCGGAGGAGTTCGAGGCGGAGCTGCGCGCGGTCGGCGAGGCGCGCTACCACCACTTGCACCCGTTCAACGAGCGGATGCACGCCGGTGACCTGACCGAGGAGGAGTTCCGCGGCTGGGTGCGAAACCGCTTCTACTACCAGATCAACCTGCCGGTGAAGGACGCGTTCATCCTCACCAAGCTGCCCGACGCCGCCGAACGCCGGAAGTGGATCAAGCGCATCACCGACCACGACGGCACCACCGAGGTCGAGGGCGGCATCGAGCGCTGGGTGCGGCTCGGCGAAGCCGTCGGCCTGACCCGCGACGAGCTCTACGACACCCGCACCGTGCTGCCCGGCGTCCGCTTCGCCGTGGACGCCTACGTCGACTTCTGCAGGCACAAGCCGTGGCTAGAGGCGGTGGCCTCGGCGATGACCGAGCTGTTCGCGCCCGACCTGCTCAGCCGCCGCATCGTCGACGTGCAGAAGCACTACCCGTGGCTGGACTCGCGCGGCCTGGAGTACTTCCGGACCCGGCTGACCCAGCAGCCCGCCGACATCGCCCACCTGCTCGGCCTGGTGCGCGACAACGCCCGCACCCGGGAGCAGCAGGAGGCCTGCGTGCGCGCCCTGGAGTTCAAGTGCGACGTGCTGTGGACCCTGCTCGACGCCGTGCAGCTCGCCTACGGCAAGGCCGAGTGATGGACGCCGCGAGCACACCGCGCCTGGTGCCCAAGGCGATGCTCAAGCGCGACAAGGTCCGCGACGCCGACCTGCTGCTGCTGCCCGAACGCGTGGTGCGGCTCAACGCCTCGGGCGCGGCGATCCTGCGGCTGTGCGACGGGACCCGGACCGTGCGGGAGCTCGTCGACCGGCTGGAGGAGGAGTTCGGTGCCACCGGGCTCATCGACGAAGTGCTGACGTTCCTCAACGACGCGCACGATCAAGGTTGGGTGGTGTCCGGATGACCCCCGCGCCCTACGGGCTGCTGGCCGAGGTGACCCACCAGTGCCCGCTGCACTGCCTGTACTGCTCCAACCCCCTGGAACTGCGCCGGCGGGACGAGGAGATCGGCACCGAGGACTGGCTGCGGGTGATCCGCGAGGCCGCCGACCTCGGCGTGGTGCAGGTGCACTTCTCCGGCGGTGAGCCGCTGGTGCGCGGTGACCTCGCCGAGCTGGTCGCCGAAGCGCGCGGCTGCGAGCTCTACACCAACCTGATCACCAGTGGGCTCGGGTTCACCGAGGAGCGGGCGAAGTCGCTGGTCGCGGCCGGGCTCAACAGCGTGCAGCTGAGCATTCAGGGCGAGAACGCCGAGGCGAGCGAACTCGTGGCCGCCACCAAGCGCTTCGACAAGAAGCACGAGGCCGCGCGGATCATCATCGACTCCGGGCTGCCGCTGAACATGAACGTCGTGCTGCACCGGCTCAACCTCGACCGGCTCGACGCCATCATCGACGTCTGCGAGTCGTGGGGAGCCGAACGGCTCGAACTGGCCAACACCCAGTACTACGGCTGGGGGCTGCGCAACCGGGACCTGCTGCTGCCCAGCCGCGACCAGCTCGCCGCGGCGGAGAAGGTCTACCAGCGGCGCAAGGCCGAGCTCGCCGGCCGGATGGAACTGCTGTGGATCCTGCCCGACTACTACGAGCCCTACCCGAAGCCGTGCATGGGCGGCTGGGCGCGCACCGCGCTGACCGTGGCACCGGACGGGTCGGTGTACCCGTGCCCGGTCGCCGCCGACATCGACACCCTCGACTTCCCGTCGGTGCTGGCGCACCCGCTCGACTGGATCTGGGCGAAATCGCCCGCGTTCCAGGCATATCGGGGAACCGACTGGATGCCGGACCCGTGCCGCAGCTGCTCTCGCAAGGAGATCGACTTCGGCGGCTGCCGGTGCCAGGCGTTCGCGCTGACCGGTGATGCCTCGCGCACCGACCCGGTGTGCACCTTCTCACCGGACCACCACCTCGTGCAGGACGCGGTCGACCGCGCCAACGAGACGCCCGGTGCCGCCGCTCCCGAACCGGTCTACCGCCGCCCCCGCGCGGCCGCGGAGTGACCGCGGTTCGTCACCGAAACTCCGCCGCTCGTGCCTGATCACCCGCCGCCGGTACCGGATTCGTTGTCCACTCCGGAACCGGCGCGCGAGGGTGGTCGACACGGACCGGTCTCGACCCGGCGTGCCGGGTCGGGCCACGCCGGTGGCGGCGCGAGGCGTCCCCGACCGCTTTCGCCGCCACCAGCGCCTTTTTCGCCGAGAGGATGCAGCAGATGATCAAGTCGCGCGCGGTGATCGCACGGGGGAAGGGCGAGCCGGTCGAGGTGGTGCGGATCGACCTGCCCGAACCCGGACCCGGCGAGGTGCTGGTGCGGGTGCAGGCGTGCGGTGTCTGCCACACCGACCTGCACTACCGGGAAGGCGGCATCAACGACGAGTTCCCGTTCCTGCTCGGCCACGAGGCAGCCGGTGTCGTCGAAGCGGTGGGTCCGGGTGTGTCGGACGTGTCCGAGAACGACTTCGTGGTGCTGAACTGGCGCGCGGTGTGCGGCCAGTGCCGCGCCTGCTCGCGCGGGAAGCCCTGGTACTGCTTCGACACCAACAACGCCGACCAGCCGATGCGGTTGGAGGACGGCACTGAGCTGTCCCCGGCGCTGGGGATCGGGGCGTTCAGCGAGCGCACGCTCGTCCACGCCGGTCAGTGCACGCGCGTCGACCCGGCCGCGCGGCCGGTCGTGGTCTCGCTGCTCGGATGCGGTGTCATGGCGGGGATCGGCGCGGCGATCAACACCGGTGGTGTGACGCGCGGTGACTCGGTGGCCGTGATCGGCTGCGGCGGGGTCGGAAACGGCTCGATCGCCGGAGCGGCGCTGGCGGGCGCGGAGAAGGTCATCGCCGTCGACCGGGACCCGAAGAAGCTCGCCTGGGCCGAGGAGTTCGGAGCCACCCACACCGTCAACGCCGCCGAGACCGACACCGTGGCCGCCGTCCGGTCGCTCACCGGGGGCAACGGAGCGGACGTCGTCATCGACGCCGTCGGCCGGCCGGAGACCTTCGAGCAGGCGTTCTACGCCCGCGACCTGGCGGGCACGGCGGTGCTGGTGGGCGTGCCGACCCCGGAGATGGAGATCAAGCTCCCGCTGCTGGACGTCTTCGGCCGGGGCGGCGCGGTGAAGTCCTCCTGGTACGGCGACTGCCTGCCCAGCCGGGACTTCCCGATGCTCACCAACCTCCACCAGCAGGGCCGCCTGCCCCTCGACAAGTTCGTCACCGAGGAGATCACCCTCGACGAGGTCGAAGACGCCTTCGCCAAGATGCAACGCGGAGAAGTCCTGCGCTCCGTCGTCGTCTTCTGACCACCCGGACCGCCGACCCACCACGAAACGCCCACCGGCTCGGCTCCGCCGGAACCCTCGGTCTCGAGGTGGTGACCCGATTACCGCCGTATTCCGGAACCTGATTACTGCGGTATTCCGGAACCCGATTACGGCCGTAATCGGGTCACCGCGGACCCGGGGTGCCGGTCACGTGGGTGGTCCGTGGTGTGGGGAGTTTCGGTGGAAACTGCTCTTGCGCGGTGGGCGCTGGGTGGGGCGGGGCCGGTTCACAGGGGTCGGCCTATGTCCACGTGGACGATGACCTCGCCTCCGATCACCTCGACCTGGTGGGTGCGCAGGGGTTCGGTGGCCGGCGGGCAGAGCGGTTCGCCGCTGCGGACGTCGAAGCGGGACAGGTGCACCGGGCACTCCAGCGAGGTGCCGTCGAAGTGGCCTTCGCTGAGGACCGCGCAGGCGTGCGAGCACACGTCGTCGATCGCGTAGATCCGCCCGGCGACGTTGAACACCGCGACCGGCGGCAAGGTGTTGAGCCGTCTCAACGTTCCGGGTGGGAACTCGTGCAGCCTGCACACTCGGAC
Organism: Saccharopolyspora terrae; assembly: GCF_004348435.1. Lineage (NCBI taxonomy): Bacteria > Bacillati > Actinomycetota > Actinomycetes > Pseudonocardiales > Pseudonocardiaceae > Saccharopolyspora > Saccharopolyspora terrae. The sequence goes on from NZ_SMKS01000074.1 coordinate 14,597, forward strand.
TCGATGCGTGGCCGGGGGCATCGACGCCACTCCCTTTCGCCAGGAGCTCTGGAGGGCCGACCGTCGCACCGGCCCCGCTGACGACGGTGCCGCAAGGTCCTCGACCGATCCGGCGGGCGGATCTGGTGAGGTCCTTGCGGCACTCGTGCGGTTCGAGCCGCGTGATGGGAGTGGTGGATCAGTCCTCGTCGGCGCGGTGCAGGTAACCGGTGACCTCGGCGCAGACGTCGATCACGGTGTATTCAGGGGTTTCCCAGGTCATCGCATTCTCCTCGGGTTCGTCTCGGCCGGTGGCGGTTTCCGGCCGCAGCGGGATCCGGGTGGGTTGGCGACAATTCCCGAATTCCGCGCTGGAATTTCAAGTTAGGCGCACTCGTGACACCTGGGCAAGCCGGGCGGGACGAGTGCGCGACGAGCTCGCATGAACGGCAGGGGAGCGAAAACCAGCGGCACTGCCTGCGGTGCCCGAAAAGACGATCATGAACTGACGCGTATGGGTGAAAACGCTGGTAGCAGCCGGTCTCGCAGCGTGCGCGAAAAAGCCGGAAAAGGCGCGGAAATAGTTCGGAAGAAGGCCCTGTCCAGCGATGATGCGAGCAATTCGGTGACGCGGAGTGCACGTCGATACGCGGTGCTTATCGATGCATAAAAACGCGTGCGTTGAACTCTGGGCGACGCGGCGCGACGGTAGACCCAATCTACAACGGAGTGGAGCCGCAGATGACGATAGCGGAACGCGTGCGCGGCGTTGTCGAAGCGCACCGGGGCGAGCGCGGAGCCCTGCTTCCCATCCTGCACCACCTCCAACAGGAGTTCGGCTGGATCGATCCGCAGGTGGTTCCGGTCCTGGCCGAAGAGCTCAACCTCTCGCGGGCCGACGTCCACGGGGTCATCTCCTTCTACACTGACTTCCGATCCGAACCCGCGGGCACCACCACGGTCAAGATCTGCCGCGCCGAGGCGTGCCAGTCGGTCGGTGCGGAACGGCTCGTCGCCGACGCCGAGCAGGTCTTCGGCGTCAAGGTCGGCCAGACCACCCCCGACCGCTCGGTCACCCTCGACCAGGTGTTCTGCCTGGGCAACTGCGCGCTCGGACCCTCCGCGCAGGTCAACGGAAGGTTGCACGGCCGGGTGGACCGCAGCCGGCTCGTCGAGATCCTCGCGGAGGGCAACGCGTGATCACCGTCTACGTACCCCAGGACTCCGCGTCGGTCTCCGTCGGCGCGAACGAGGTCGCCGCAGCCATCCAGCGGGCGGCCGACGAACCGATCAGGTTGGTGCGCAACGGTTCTCGCGGCATGCTCTGGCTCGAACCGCTGGTCGAGGTCGAGACCGAGCGCGGTCGCGTCGGCTACGGCCCCGTCACCCCGGGCCGGGTGCCCGAACTGCTGGCGGCCGGGATGCTGCGCGGTGCCGGCCACGAGCTGTGCCAGGGCGTGGTCGAGGACCTGCCGTGGATGCGCGACCAGCAGCGGCTGTGCTTCGCCCGCGTCGGCGTCACCGATCCGCTGTCCACATCGGACTACGAGGCGCACGGGGGCTTGCGCGGGCTGCGCGCGGCGCTGGCCGCCGCACCCGCCGAGGCCGTCGAGGAGGTCACCACCTCCGGCCTGCGCGGGCGCGGTGGTGCCGGATTCCCCGCGGGCATCAAGTGGAACACCGTGCTCAAGGCCGAGGGGCCCGCGAAGTTCGTCTGCTGCAACGCCGACGAAGGCGACTCCGGGACCTTCGCCGACCGGATGCTCATGGAGGGTGACCCGTTCTGCCTCATCGAGGGCATGACCATCGCCGCCCACGCGGTCGGCGCCACCGAGGGCTACATCTACGTCCGCTCCGAGTACCCCGACGCCGTGCGCACGCTGCGCCGCGCGATCGACGCCGCCTACGCGGTCGGTTGGCTCGGCGAGGGAGTGCTCGGATCGGAGCTGACGTTCGACCTGTTCGTGCGCGTCGGCGCCGGTGCCTACATCTGCGGCGAGGAGACCTCCATGCTGGAGAGCCTGGAGGGCAGGCGCGGCATGGTGCGCTCCAAACCGCCGATCCCGGCGATCACCGGGTTGTTCGGCAAGCCCACGGTGGTCAACAACGTGCTCACCCTGGCCAGCGTCCCGGCGATCCTCGCCGACGGCGGCCGGCCCTACGCCGAGCTCGGCGTGGAGCGCTCGCGCGGCACGCAGGTCTTCCAGCTGGCGGGCAACGTCGCGCGCGGCGGCGTCTTCGAATCCGCCTTCGGCATCACCATCGAGGAGCTGGTCAACGGCTACGGCGGCGGCACCCGATCCGGGCGACCGGTGCGCGCGGTGCAGATCGGCGGGCCGCTGGGTTCCTACGTGCCGCCGGAGCGGTTCGACCTGCCGATGGACTACGAGGCGCTGGCCGAGGCGCAGGCGATGCTCGGCCACGGCGGCATCACCGTCTTCGACGACACCGTGGACATGGCGGCGATGGCGCGCTTCGCGTTCGAGTTCTGCGCCGAGGAGTCCTGCGGCAAGTGCACCCCGTGCCGGGTCGGCGCGGTGCGCGGCGTCGAGGTCGTCGACCGCATCGTCGGCGGCGAGGACCGCGACGGCAACCTCGCCGTGCTGGGCGACCTGTGCGAGCTGATGACCGACGGATCGCTGTGCGCGATGGGCGGGCTGACCCCGAACCCGGTGCGCAGCGCGCTGGCGCACTTCCCCGAGGACTTCCTGAAGGAGGCGAAGTAGGCGATGGGTCTGCTGAAGGAACCCGACTACGGCACCCCGGCCAGACCGGGGGAGGCCACCGTCACCGTCGAGATCGACGGAGTGCCGGTCACCGTTCCCGAGGGCACCTCGGTGATGCGCGCCGCGGCCGAGTCCGGCACCGACATCCCGAAGCTGTGCGCCACCGACAGCCTGGAGGCGTTCGGCTCGTGCCGGCTGTGCCTGGTGGAGATCGACGGCCGCAAGGGCACCCCGGCCTCGTGCACCACACCGGTCGCCGAGGGCATGAGGGTCAGCACCCAGACTCCGAGGCTGGAGAAGCTGCGGCAGGGCGTCATGGAGCTCTACATCTCCGACCACCCGCTGGACTGCCTGACCTGCGCGGCCAACGGCGACTGCGAGCTGCAGGACATGTCCGGCGTGGTCGGGCTGCGCCAGGTCCGCTACGGCTACGAGGGCGCCAACCACCTCGACGCGCCCACCGACAGCAGCAACCCCTACTTCGACTTCGACGCCTCCAAGTGCATCGTGTGCTCCCGCTGCGTGCGGGCCTGCGACGAGGTGCAGGGCACCTTCGCGCTGACCATCGAGGGGCGCGGCTTCGACTCCAAGGTCGCGGCCGGTGCCGGTGACCCGTTCCTGGAGTCCGACTGCGTGTCCTGCGGTGCGTGCGTGCAGGCGTGCCCGACGGCCACGCTGCAGGAGAAGTCGGTGGTCGACCTCGGCATGCCGACCCGCTCGGTGCTGACGACCTGCGCCTACTGCGGGGTGGGCTGCTCGTTCAAGGCCGAGCTGCGCGGCGACGAGCTGGTGCGGATGGTGCCGCACAAGGACGGTGGCGCCAACGAGGGCCACTCCTGCGTCAAGGGCCGCTTCGCCTTCGGCTACGCCACCCACCCGGACCGGCAGCTCAACCCGATGATCCGGGAGAGCACCACCGACGAGTGGCGCGAAACCGATTGGGAGACGGCGATCTCCTACGTCGCCGAGAAGTTCCGCGACATCCAGGACAGGCACGGCTCGAACTCCATCGGCGGCATCACCTCCTCGCGCTGCACCAACGAGGAGGTCTACGTGGTGCAGAAGATGGTGCGGGCGGCGTTCGGCAACAACAACGTCGACACCTGCGCCCGCGTCTGCCACTCTCCGACGGGCTACGGCCTCAAGCAGACCTTCGGGACGTCGGCGGGCACGCAGGACTTCCGGTCCGTGGCGGCCTCCGACGTGATCGTGGTGATCGGCGCCAACCCGACCGACGGGCACCCGGTGTTCGCCTCCCGGATGAAGCGCAGGCTGCGGGAAGGCGCGAAGCTGATCGTCATCGACCCGCGGCGGATCGACCTGGTGCGCAGCCCGCACGTCGAGGCATCCCACCACCTGCAGCTCGCGCCGGGCACCAACGTCGCGCTGGTCAACGCGCTGTCGCACGTGGTGGTCACCGAGGGCCTGACCGACGAGTCGTTCGTGGCCTCGCGCTGCGAGGGCTTCGACGACTGGGCGGAGTTCATCGCCCGCCCGGAGAACAGCCCCGAAGCGGTCGAGTCGATCACCGGTGTTCCCGCCGAGCAGGTCCGCGAGGCCGCGCGGCTCTACGCCACCGGCGGCAACGGAGCGATCTACTACGGGCTGGGCGTCACCGAGCACAGCCAGGGCTCCACGATGGTGATGGGCATGGCCAACCTCGCCATGGTCACCGGCAACATCGGCCGCGAGGGCGTGGGCGTCAACCCGCTGCGCGGGCAGAACAACGTGCAGGGCTCCTGCGACATGGGTTCGTTCCCGCACGAGCTGTCCGGCTACCGGCACGTCGCCGACGACGCGGTGCGCGAGGTGTTCGAGAAGCTCTGGGAGCGCCCGATCCTGCCCGAACCGGGCCTGCGGATCCCGAACATGTTCGACGCCGCCGTCGACGGCAGCTTCCGGGGTCTGTTCGTGCAGGGCGAGGACATCGCCCAGTCCGACCCCAACACCCAGCACGTCGCGGCGGCGCTGTCGGCGCTGGAACTCGTCGTGGTGCAGGACCTTTTCCTCAACGAGACCAGCAAGTTCGCGCACGTGTTCCTGCCGGGGACCTCGTTCCTGGAGAAGGACGGCACGTTCACCAACGCCGAGCGGCGGATCAACCGGGTCCGCCCGGTGATGGTGCCCAAGAGCGGCAAGGACGAGTGGCAGGTGGCCTGCGAGATCGCCCAGGCCATGGGCTACGACATGCACTACGACCACCCTCGCGAGATCATGGACGAGATCGCCTCGGTCACACCGACTTTCGCGGGCGTCTCGTTCGGCAAGCTCGACGAGCTGGGCAGCGTGCAGTGGCCGTGCAACGACAAGGCGCCCGAGGGCACGCCGATCATGCACGCCGAGGAGTTCGTGCGCGGCAAGGGCAAGTTCGTGCTCACCCCGTTCGTGGCGACCCGCGAGCGCAGCACCCGCAGGTTCCCGCTGGTGCTCACCACCGGGCGCATCCTGTCGCAGTACAACGTCGGCGCGCAGACCCGCCGCACCGCCAACGTCGCCTGGCACCCGGAGGACGTGCTGGAGATCCACCCGCACGACGCCGAGGACCGGGGCATCTCCTCGGGCGACGTGGTGAACCTGTCCAGCCGGGTCGGCACGACGTCGTTGCGGGCGAAGATCTCCGACCGGATGCCGGTGGGCGTGGTGTACACGACGTTCCACCACCCGGTGACCGGCGCGAACGTGGTGACCACGGAGAACTCCGACTGGGCCACCAACTGCCCGGAGTACAAGGTCACCGCCGTGCAGGTCGCCAGGGAGACCAGCGCCGAGAAGGCCGACGCCGAGCAGCGGGAGGCGGTGCTGACCGAATCATGAGCGCCGACGTCTCGCCGCAGGTGCGGATGGCCAACGACATCGCCATCCAGTTCGCGCACCTCCCGTCCCGCCAGGCGGCGCGGGAGGTGGCCAACCACATCAAGATGTTCTGGGACCCGAGGATGAGGGCCGAGCTCGACGGGCTCGCCGACTCCCCACCCCAGGACATGGACCCCCTGGCCCTCGAAGCGGCCCGCCTGCTCCGCAGCGCGGGCGCCGGAGCCGGCTGACGGCTCCCACCGCAGAGGGGACGGTTCCGCCGGGATCGTCCCCTCGTCCACGTTCAGGCGGGAACCGCTGTGCGGCGGCGCGCGGCGAGGTCTCGGGCCGCGGCCTGCGGGGTGGTTCCGCTGTCGCGCGCCCCGGTGAGGATCTCGGTCACCGTCGTGCCGATCGCCCTGATGCGCGGGGTGGTCTCCTCCTCGGTGAGACCGAGTTCCTCGCGGCAGACGGCGTGGATGATGCCTCCCGCGCTGGCCACCACGTCCGGCACCCACGTGATGCCCCGCTCGTGGAGGGTGGAGGCGACGTCGTCGTGCGTGAGCTGGTTGTTGGCCGGTCCGACGATCAGCCCCGCTCGGCACGTCCGGGCCCGTTCCTCGGACAGGAGCCCTCCGACGGCGGCCGGCACCAGGACGTCGAACTCCTCGCCGAGCAGGTCCTCGGCGCTCCAGGTCAGCCCTGCCGCCTCGGCGGTCGCGCGCCTGCTCTCGTCCAGGTCGCCGGTGGTCACAGCGCATCCGCGCGCGGCGAGCTCGTCGGCGACCAGGCGTCCGACGCTGCCGTACCCGATCACGCCGACCCGCAGGCCCGCGAGGGCGCCGGTGCCGAAGACGTGGTCAACCGCCGCCTCCAGCGCTGCGAGCACGCCGTGGGCCGTGGCGATGCTCGAGTTGCCGCTCCCACCGCTGGACTCCGGCCGGCAGAACGCGAGTCCGCCGGTCAGCCGGTGGATGATCTCCATGTCCGCCGGGGCCGAGCCGATGTCGGGACCGGTCAGGTAGGCGCCGTCGAGCGAGGTGATCACCTCCGCGAGATCTTCGAGCACCAGCAGGCGGTGCCGCTCGTCGAGGACGGCGTCGGCGTCCATGATCACCGCCTTGCCGCCGCCGTGCCGCAGCCCCGCCAGCGCCGCCTTCTCGGTCATCGCGCGGGCGAGGCGCACGACGTCGTCGACCCCGTCGCGCCAGCCCGGGTACGGCTTGATCCGGCAGCCGCCGATGGCCGGGCCCGCCTGGGTGGAGTGAACGGCCACGGCGATCACGACGCCCGAGCGGCGTCCGCGCACCACGCGCAGCTGTTCGTGATCGAGCGCTTCTGGAGAGGAATATGATCGGCTCACGTGCACCAGTCTGGTACGGATTCGGAAGTTGGTTCTTCCCGTTCGTTGATATGTTCGGGAAGTGAGTGAAAATCCGAACATGGATCGGACGGACCGGCTGATCGTGGAGGCCCTCCAGCGAGACGCCAGGATTCCCATGCGCGACCTGGCGGAGCTCGTGGGTGCCGCGCCCTCGACGTGCTCCGAACGCGTCCGGCGCCTGGAAGCCCGCGGCTTGATCACCGGATTCCACGCGGCCGTGGATCTCCACGCGCTCGGCCGGGCGGTGGAGGCCATGGTGTTCGTCCAGGTCCGGCCCCTGAGCCGTCAGCTGATCGACCAGTTCCACGCCGACGCGCTGGCCATGCCCGAGGTGATCGCGATCTTCGGCCTCGCCGGCGGCGACGACTTCCTGCTGCACGTCGGCGTTCGCGACGTGCCCGCGCTGCACACGTTCCTCGTCGACAGCCTGAGCAACCGCCGCGAGATCGTCCAGTTCCGCAGCTCCATCGTCTACCGCCACGACCACAAGAAGGCCCTGGAGGACCTCACCCCGATCGACGGCTGAACGTCCGGGCTTCGCGCGTGTTTGCCGGGAAGGGGTGCCGGGTAGGTCATCGGGGAGTTGCGACCGTTCGTGACGGGAGGGACGTCATGCCGCAGAGCGCGTGGAACTCCAAGGAGGAGCGGCAGTACGAGCACATCAAGCAGGGCACCAAGAAGCGCGGGTCCAGCGAGGGCCGGGCGGAGGAGATCGCCGCCCGGACGGTGAACAAGGACCGCGCGCAGAAGGGGACGGCCAAGCAGCGCAGCAAGGTCTCCACCGAGGACATCCCGCCGCAGCGGCGTGGCGGCAAGCGCTCCGGGAAGCGCCAAGGACCCGGCGGCCGCACCAAGCAGCAGCTCTACGAGGACGCCAAGAGGGAGGGCATCGAAGGCCGTTCCAAGATGACCAAGGACGAGCTGCAGAAGGCCCTCTCGCGGAGGTGAGGTGAGTCCGGGCGTGGCCGCCGGTCACGTCCGGACGATTTTCGTTCGGGAAGCAAATCGGGACTTCGCGTTCGTCGCGGAACCGCTCCGGAACCGGCGACGTCGGAGCGGTGTAGGCGGCGTCTGAGCGCGACGGCATCGGTCACGAGCCGAGAACCGTTGCGCGCGTGCGAAATGCGGAGTCACCGATGTTGACCGAACGAACCAGCGAGTTAGCCCGAATATCCGAATCCCTGGCCGACTGCGAGGGGGGCAGGGGCCGGGTCGTGCTCATCAGCGGTGGGCTGGCCACGGGCAAGACCGCCCTGCTGGACGCGCTCGGTGACCTCGTCGGGGAGCGGGCGGCGCTGCTGCGCGCGGTGGGTTCGCGCGCGGAGCGGGAGCTGCGGCTGGGCGTGGTGACCCAGCTGCTCGCCGGAGCGGAACTCGTCGTGCGCGACAAGGTGGCTCGCCTCGCCGAGTCGCCGCTGGACGCCCGATCGCTGGAGGAGGTCGGCGCGCTGCTGCTGGAATCGGGCGGTGAGCGCCCGGTGGTGCTGGCCGTCGACGACGTGCACTTCGCCGACCCGGAGTCGCAGCAGGCGCTGCTCTACCTGCGCAGGAGGATCACCTCCGCGCGCGTGCTGCTGGTGCTGACCGAGTGGGAACGCCCGAACCTGGCGCGCGAATCCACGCACGCGGAGCTGGCCCGCCAGCCCGATCACCGGATCGACCTCGGCCCGCTGACGCCCTCCGGTGCGGCCCAACTCCTCGACGGCGAAGACGTCTGCACCACAACCGCGTTCGATCTCAGCGGCGGAAACCCGTTCCTGCTCAAGGCGTTGCTGGAAGACGGTCTCGTGGTGGGTCCGCACCTCCGGCGGGCCGTGCTGGACTGCCTGACCCGCTGGGACGCGGACTTCCTCTCCGTGGCCGAAGGTGTTGCGGTGCTGGGAGATTCGGCATCGGCGGCCGTCCTCGCCGAGCTGCTGGCGATGACCCCGCGCTCGGTCGGTCCCGTGCTCGACGCGCTCGGCGCGGCCGGGCTGCTCCGCGACCACCGCCTGCGCCATCCCGACGTCCTGCTGGAGAGCCTCGACCCGGCCGACGCGGCCAGGTTGCACGCCCGAGCGGCTGAACTGCTGCACCGGCGCGGCGCCCCGGCCGTGGAGATCGCCCGCCACCTCACCGCGGCCGGTGCCGTGCCCGGCCGCTGGGCGATGCGTCCCTTGCGCTACGCCGCCGAGCAGTCCCTCGTGGACGATCCCGAACTCGCCGTCGGCTGCCTGGAACTGGCCCTGAACGCGTCCGAGGACGACTGCGAGCGCGTCGAGCTGCGCGCCGCCATGGTCCGCGCGGCCTTGCGCATCAACCCCGCCATCGCCGCCCGCCACCTCGGCCCGCTCGCCGACCGGAGGGACCTGTGCTGGCGCGACGCCGTCCCGGTGGCCCGCCTGCAGCTCTGGCAGGGCGATCCGGGTGCGGCGGGAGAGCTCCTGCGCACCACGCGCGCGCACGCCGGTGAACCCCATCCCCGCGCGGCCGCCGAACTGCGCGTCGCCGCCGAGTGGATCCACGGCCGCTCCCTCGACGTCGAACCGCTGACCAGCGGAGATGTCTCGTGGCAGGCGACCGCCGGTCTCGTCGGCACGTGGACCCGGGAGCTGCCGGGGGAGGTGCTGCGCGCCGCCGAGCACGTCCTGCAGTGCTGCGCGGGCGAGGTGCTGCCCGAAGCGGCCTCCGCCGCCGTGCTGGCCCTGGACCACGCGGGCCACGCCGACCGGGCCCGGCACTGGTGCGACGCGCTCATCACCCAGGCCCGCAGGCAGGGCGCCACCACTGCGCGGGCGCTGATCGGCGCGGTCCGCGCCGACATGTCGTGGCGCCGCGGCGACCTCATCGCCGCCGAGGCCCAGGCGCAGGAGGCGCTGCGACTGCTGCACCCGCAGACGTGGGGAGTGCTGGTGGGCCTGCCGCTGTCCACGCTGATCCTGGTCAACTCCGCGCTGGGTAGGCACGACACCGCGGCCGAACTGCTCACCCGCCCGGTCCCGGACGAGATGGCGGCGACCACCTTCGGCATCCGCCACCTGCACGCCACCGGCAGGCACCACCTGGCCGGTGGACGCACCCTCGCCGCGCTGGACGCCTTCGAACGGGTCGCCGCCCGGATGCGCGCCGGCGACCCGGCGATCCCCACGACGATACCGTGGCGCGGCGACCTCGCCCAGTCCTACCTGCTGCTGGGCAGAAGACGCGAGGCCCGCGAACTCGTCGCCGAGCAGCTCGCCGGCACCTCCGGCGGCGTGCGCATCCGCGCGATCACGCTGCGAGTCCTGGCCGCGTGCAGCGACCCCCGCCAGCGCGTCGCCGTCCTGCGCGAAGCCATCCAGCTGCTGGAGCGCTGCGGCGACCGGCTGGAACTCGCTCGCGCACTGTCCGACCTCAGCCAGGCGCACAACGAGCTCGGACAGCTCCGCAACGCTCGCCTGGTGCTGCGCAAGGCCGACCAGATGGCCAAGGCCTGCCAGGCCGACATCCTGTCGCACCGGCTCCGCGACTCCCTCGACGCGGCCCGCCCCGAAAC
>NZ_SMKS01000075.1:0-24951 GCF_004348435.1 Saccharopolyspora terrae
GTACTCCGGGTTGTGGTCGGGGGTGGGGAGGTGGCGAGGGTGAGGGCGGCTGCGGTGAGGGGACCGGCTGAGAGGAGCAGGGCGCCGAGGTTTCCGAACACCCAGTAGGCGTAGGGACGTTGGGCGAAATCTCCCTGGTGGTAGCGCTGGATCACCAGGTGGTAGCCGTCGAGCCACCAGAACCCGAAGGCGGCGAAGGTGGCGACGACGATCGACGCACCGAACGCGGCGATCAGCAGCGAGCGCCAGGAGCGGTTGACCAGCACAACGGCGAGCGCGATCACGGCCACGAGGGTGAGGCCGTAGCTGAGGAACAGCGCCGATCCCAGCAGCACCCCGCCGAGCAGGGACGGCAGCGCTCGGCGCAGCGCCAGCAGGGCGATGCCGGTCGTGGTGACGCCGGTGAACAGGCCGTCGGCCGACACGCCCATCCACACGGCGCCGGGGAACAGCACCACGAACGGAACCACCGCGCGCGCCGTCCGCTCGTCGTGCAGCGCCTTGACCGTCACCGGTACCGCGACCGCCGCCAGGGCTCCCACCAGCAGCGTCACCACAGACGCCCAGGTGCCGCCGCCGAGCCCGAGCCGGTCCAGCCACGTGTAGACCAGCAGCGCACCCGGCGGGTGGCCCGAGACGTGCACCGTCCAGGAATGGGGCTGCCCCGCGAGGACGTGCTGGGTGAACTCGTCGATCATCGCGGGGATGTCGTGCACCCGGGGCACGTCGTGGAGGTACTCGGTCCAGTCGGTCAACCGCTCGATGATCCCCGCGCGCCACCCGTCCACCAGCGCCAGCGAGACCGTCCACGCCAGGGCCGCCGCGTAGCTCGCGGCCAGCAGCCCGCGCCAGGGCAGCCGGGTCGCCAGCGACGGAGCCCACACGACCACCGCGATCGCCAGCGCGACGGCCAGGGGCGTTTCGGGGCCGACGTGGGGGTTGAGGAAGCCGAAGAGCGGGGCGGCGTCGGCGTGGAGCGGAACGGCGGCGCGGTTGAGCGCGACACCGGCGATCGCCGTGGCGGCGATGACCAGCGCAGCGGTGGCGAGCGCGATCAGCTGCGCGCGGCGGGACGGGGTGGGCACCGCCGTGAAGGTAGTCGCGCACGAGCCCTCGGCCAACGCGCGAGGGGGGTCCGTCAGAACCTCGTAAGAACTCGCCCGGCGTAAGGATTCGGTAAGCGCCGCAGACCTTTTCGGCTCCGTCCACTGTGCGCTTGCATGGGTGTCGTGAACGAAGTCGACGTGGTGCTGCCCTGCCTGGACGAAGCCGCCGCCCTGCCCGGAGTGCTCGCGGCCCTGCCTGACGGGTACCGGGCGCTGGTGGTGGACAACGGATCTCGGGACGGATCCCCGGACATCGCCGCCGCCCGCGGTGCGACGGTGATCGCCGAGCCCCGCCGCGGCTACGGGGCCGCCGTGCACACCGGTCTTCACGCCGCGGTCACCGAGATCGTGTGCTTCGCCGACTGCGACGGTTCCCTGGACCCGGCGGTGCTGCCCGACCTGGTCGCTCGGGTGCGGTCCGGTGCGGACCTGGCGGTGGGACGGCGGGTCCCGGTTACGCCCGCGGCCTGGCCCGCGCACGCTCGCGCGGGCAACGCGCTCATCGCCGCCCTGCTGCGCAGGCGAGGCGTGCCGGTCCACGACATCGCGCCGATCCGCGCCGTCCGGCGTGCTGATCTGCTGAACCTCGACGTCGCCGACCGCGGCTTCGGCTATCCGCTGGAGCTGCTGCTCAAGGCCGGGCGGGCGGGCTGGCGGATCGTCGAGACCGACGTCGAGTACCGGCCGCGCACCGCCGGAACCCGCTCCAAGGTCTCCGGCTCGATGCGCGGCACGCTGCGCGCGACGCGCGACATGGCGCGGGTGCTGCGATGACCGCGCTGCTCGTCGTCGCCAAGGCGCCCGTACCCGGGCTGGCCAAGACCAGGCTGTGCCCTCCCGCCACGCCCGAGCAGGCCGCCGAGCTCGCCGCCGCGAGCCTGCTCGACACCCTCGACGCCGTCCACTCCACCCCCGGAGCGCACCCCGTCGTCGCCCTCACCGGCGACCTCGACGACGCCGCCCGCGCCACCGAACTGCGCGAACGATTCGCACGCGGCACGCTGCTGGGCCAGCGAGGCGAAGGCTTCCCGCAGCGCCTGGCCGCCGCCCACGCCGACACCGCCGCCGCCCACCCGGGACTGCCGGTGCTGCAGATCGGGATGGACACCCCGCAGGTCACCGCGGAGCTGCTCGCCGACGCCTGCCACCGGCTGGTCGGTGCCGACGCCGTCTACGGCCCGGCCGCCGACGGGGGATGGTGGGCCATCGGCTTCCGCGATCCCCGGCTCGCGGGCCTGCTCGCCGACATCCCCACCTCGCGTCCCGACACCGGCCGCCGCACCCTCAACGCGCTGCGCAACGCCGGGTTGCGGGTCAGCGCGCTGTGCGAGCTCGTCGACGTCGACACGATGCACGACGCCCGCGCGGTCGCCTCGGACGTTCCGCGCACCCGCTTCGCCGCAGCGCTGGCCGGGTGCCCGAGGTGAGCGGCGAGTTCGACGCGGCGCTGCGCGGCGGCACGACCACCCTGGAGACCAGCGACGGTTCCGCACGGCCGCTGCCCGGGCACCGCTGGATCTCCCAGCCCGACACCGCCGACCGCCACGTCCTGGCGGCGTGCCGAGGTCCGGTGCTCGACATCGGCTGCGGTCCCGGGAGGCTCGCCGGAGCTCTCACCGGCAGCGGCGTGATGTGCCTGGGCATCGACAGCTCGCCGCTGGCGGTCGAGATGACCCTCGCCCGAGGTGCGATGGCGCTGCGCCGCGACGTGTTCGGCCCGCTGCCGGGCGACGGCAGCTGGCACGAGGCGCTGCTGGTCGACGGCAACATCGGCATCGGCGGCGACCCCACCGCGCTGCTGGCCCGGGTGCGCCGCCTGCTGCGGCCCGGGGGAGTGGCGTGGGTGGAGGTCGAGCCTCCCGGAGCCGGGGTCTGGCGCGGCACCGGACGTGTCGTCGACGCGGGCCGGCGCGGTCGGACCTTCCGCTGGGCGCGCGTCGGTGCCGACGCCATCGCCGCGCTGGCCACCGGTTTCAGCGCACGGGTCGTCGAGGTCGACCGGCGCTGGTTCGCGGCGCTGATCGCCAGGCCTTGACTTGCGGCGACCGGAGCAAGAGCATTCCGCCTCGCGTGGGAAAATGGGTCCAGTGTGGACGATCGGGAGAACGGCACCGTCGAGGATGAATCGGACGTAGGTGTGCAAACTTCCTGTCCCTGCTGTGATTTCGATCCGAACGGCATGATTTTTCGTCCGAATTGCTCGGCATCGTCCCACTGATCTCCGGGGATCCGTTTTTCCATACAGTATTCTGCATCCACTTGTCCGAGCACGGGACAGGGCGCGCAGCGAGCGGTGTGAGGGGACGCGGATGAACTTCCCGGTGTGGGTGTGGGCGGTGACGCTGGTCGCGCTGCTCGGCCTGATCGCGGCCGACCTGCTCGTGGTGGGGCGGCGGCCGCACGCCGTCAGCGTCAAGGAGGCCGGCCTGTGGGTGGCCTTCTACGTCGCGCTCGCGGCCCTCTTCGGCGGGCTGCTGTTCGCCTTCGCCGGGTCCACCAGCGGCGCGGAGTTCTTCGCGGGGTACGTCACCGAGTACAGCCTCTCGGTGGACAACCTGTTCGTCTTCGTGATCATCATGTCGCGCTTCGCGGTGCCCCGCGAGCACCAGCACCGGGTGCTCTACATCGGCATCCTGATCTCCCTGGTGCTGCGCGCGGCGTGCATCGCCGCGGGTGTCGCGGTGCTCGCCGCGTTCAACTGGGTGTTCTACCTCTTCGGCGCGTTCCTGATCTACACCGCGATCAAGGTCGCCCGCGACGCCGGTGGTGACGAGCCCGACGACGAGGGCAGCGGCATGATCCGCGCGCTGCAGCGGTTCGTGCCCACCACCGACACCTACGACGGCGGCAAGATGGTCACCCGCGTCGACGGCAAGCGGATGTTCACGCCGCTGCTGCTGGTCGTGGCCGCGCTCGGGCTGGCGAACGTGATCTTCGCGCTGGACTCGATGCCGGCCATCTTCGGGCTGACCAAGGACGGCTTCATCATCTTCACCGCCAACGCCTTCGCGCTGATGGGGCTGCGGCAGCTCTACTTCGTCATCGGCGGGCTGCTCGACCGGCTGATCTACCTCAGCTACGGGCTGGCGGTCATCCTCGGCTTCATCGGCCTCAAGCTGATCATCGAGGCGCTGCACGGATCGCACGTCGAGGAGATCCACTTCCCGGTCCCCGACATCGGCATCGCGGCTTCGCTGGGCTTCATCGTGCTCACCCTGGCGATCACCACGGTCGCCAGCCTGGCCCGATCCCGCACCACGCGTGCGGAACCGGCGCCCGAACCGGTGACCAGCGGCGCCGAGTCGGAATAAAGCCCGCCGCACGGCGTTGACCGAGCATGGCGCGCAAGTCGCCGGAGAAGCTCCTGGCCGACCACCGGACCGAGGTGCAGCACCGCATCGAGTCGCTGCAGCGGCACCTCACGTCCATCGTCGAGTCGGCGACCTGGACCACCAACGACGACGAGCACGACCCCGAAGGCGTCACCATCGCCTACGAGCGGGCCCAGACCCAGGGCCTGCTGACCGACGCCAAGGCCGAGCTCGAAGCGCTGGACGAGGCCGCCAGGCGCGTCGAGGACGGCACCTACGGGCAGTGCCAGCGCTGCGGCAAGCGCATCACCAAGGAACGCCTCGAAGCCCTGCCCGCGGCCAAGCTGTGCATCCGCTGCACCTCGGCCCGGCGCTGAGTCAGTCCTCGCCGACGGCCAGGCGGGAGAGCCGCGTCGGGGTGGGCCAGCGGACGTGGTGGGCCCAGCCGGCCTTCTCGAACAGCCAGATCACCCGCGCCGAGATGTCGATCTGACCGCGCTGGACGCCGTGGCGCGCGCAGGTCGGGTCCGCGTGGTGCAGGTTGTGCCACGACTCGCCCATGCTCAGGATCGCCAGCGGCCAGAAGTTCGCCGCCTTGTCCCGGCTCTTGAACGGCCGTTCGCCCACCAGGTGGCAGATCGAGTTGACCGACCACGTCACGTGGTGCAGGAACGCCACCCGGACCAGCCCGGCCCAGAAGAACGCGGTCAACGCGCCCCACGCGGTGCCGGTGATCAACCAGCCCATCAGGCCCGGCAGCAGGAACGTCGCGACCGTGAGCGGTCCGAACAGCTTGTGCACCAGCCGCATGTCGGCGTCGGCCAGCAGGTCCGGGACGAAGCGCTCCTGGTTGGTCAGGTCGCGCTCGAACACCCAGCCCATGTGGGCGTGCCAGAACCCGCGCACCAGCGCGGCGGGCGAGGTGCCGAAGGCCCAGGGGGAGTGCGGGTCGCCCTCGCGATCGGCGAAGGCGTGATGCCTGCGGTGGTCGGAGACCCAGTGCATGATCGGTCCCTGCACCGCCATGCTCGCCACCACCGCGAGGGTGATGCGCAGCCACCGCTTCGCGCGGAAGGCCCCGTGGGTGAAGTAGCGGTGGTAGCCGACCGTCACCCCCAGGATGGTCAGCACGTACCAGCCCGCGGCCAGCGCCACGTCCCACCAGTTCAAGCCCCAGCCCCACGCCAGCGGCACGGCGGCCACCAGGGCGAGGAACGGGCCGAGGATGAACACGTACACCGACAGTTGCGGACCCCACGGCCTGCGTCCGGCGAGCATGGGCTTGGGGCCTGCGATCTCAGCTGCGTCCAACTCGAGCTCCTCGCGTAGTTGCGGGGAAATCCCGCCTCGACCACCAAACCCCGAATGCTCTGGTGATCGCAAGAAACGGGATGGCAACCGAGAGTGAACGGCCAACGATTCCGGGGAGGCGTGCGCGGTCTGCGCACACCGCTGGTCCCGGCCTACGTCGCGGACGGTAGCACGGGTGTCGCTCCTGGTCGGACGACCGGATGGCTGCCGGCGCCGATGCTGGGAATCACCGACGAGGAAGGTGAGCAGCGATGGTGACCGAACTACTGATGCAGTGGGGCCCCGGGCCCGGACCCGGCGGCCACGGCGGAGGACCGTTCTGGATCTTCGGCCTGGTGTGGATGGTGCTGATCGCAGCGCTGATCGTCACCGCGATCTACGCGATCCTGCGCAGGACGCGGCGGCCTTCGGCGACCGAGAGCGCGCGGACGATCCTCGCCGAGCGCTACGCGCGAGGCGAGCTCAGCGGTGAGGAGTACCGGGAGCGCCTCGGCGAACTGCGCTGAGCGAGGGGTGCGCGACGTCGCGAGAGGTCGCGCACCCCTGCCCCGCTATCGGGGGATGGGCTCAGGGCCGGTTGAGCTGGTCGGTGAGGTTCCAGGAGCGCCAGGACATCTCACCCGCGTTGGCGTTGATGTCCAGGACCACCGAACCCTTGATGTCGGCCGGGAGCCGCGCGATGGCGGGCAGCGCGTCGGCGGACAGCTCCGCCAGGTACTCGGGGTCGACCTTGCCGGTCTGCTCGAAGCGGGAGACGTTGGCCTCGGCGACCGCGCCCTCCGGGTTGAGCCCGGCCAGCACCAGCAGCGCGCCCATCGCGGTGCCCAGCACCGCCGTGGGCAACCAGTGCGCACGCAGCCGCACGCCCGCCGCGATGATCATCGCGTAGACGACGCCGAGCCAGATCTCGCAGGTCATCACCAGCAGCCGCAGCACCGTGTACCCGTAGGCGTCCTGGTAGGACCACATCCGCGCCAGCGCCGAGCCGACGATCACCAGCGTCAGCACCGCCAGCGCCCCCGCCAGGCCGCGCAGCAGGTTCCGCTCGGCCCGCGTGCGCCTCGGCGCCCAGCGCGCGGCGGCCGCGATCACCGGCAGGGTCAGGATCGTCACCAGCGTCAGCTGCCAGAACCCGTTGCGCGCGTACGAGGAGAACGTCATCCCGGCGCTGTCGCGCACGTGCGCGGGACCGCCGAACAGCGACGCCGCCTGCACGACGATGAACAGCGCGAACAGCGCCACCAGCACGCCGATCGGCACCGCCCACTCCGCTCCGCGCAGCGTGCGCCGCTCACCGCTGGGCGCCTCGAGCGTCGGAGGGCGCAGCGCGGTGAAGGCCGCGCCCAGGGCGAGCAGGGTGAAGGGCGCGAACACGAACGTCGCGCGGAAGAACGTCTCGAAGTCCAGTTCGGGCACGACCGCGTCGGCGATCCGCGCGAAGTTCTCGTCGGCGCCGGCGAACAGCGCACCGAAGATCAGCAGCAACAGCAGCGCGACCAGCACGGACAGGACCATCCGCAGGGCCCGGCTGCCGCGCACCCGGCCGCGCATGCCGCGCGCGGTCCACGGCAGCGCCCGGCAGGCGGCGATCGGCACCGCGACGGCCATCAGCACCAGCTCTCGGACCGCCCGGGCGCGGCTGATCGCCAGCGCCGCCGCGACGACGGAGGTGAGCACGCACAGCGCCGCCAGCCACTCGGCGCTGCGCAGGGCGCACACCGACAGCAGCAGCAGGCCGGTGACCACCCACAGCACCTGCCCGATCCGGACGTCGCGCACGGCGAACAGCAGTGCCGCCGCCGCGCACAGCCCGAACAGCGTCCAGCCGATCCCGGGGCTTTCCAGCGGGAGGAACACCGCTGCGGCGACACCGGTGATCAGCGCTGCGAGCAACGCCCGGGGCGCGCCGTTCTCGGGCCGGGGCCAGAAGGAGTCGAACAACGGCGGTGCCGGGACTTGGTACCGCGAAACGACCGGCGGGGGAGCGATGTGGTCGGACATGTTCCTCCAGAGCGAACCGTGCTTCGCCTGAAGACGTCTCAAGCCCGGCGCGGGTTGCTTCGCGCCGGGCTTGAGGAAGTCGGACCGTCAGTTGTTGCGCGCGGCCTGCCGGGAACCGGGCGCGGAGAGTCGGCCTCGGGCGGTGACCAGCGCTGTGCGCGCGTTGGCGCGCTCGCCGTGGGCGAGGTGCTCCGCGGCGGTGCGCACGGCGGTCGCCGCGTCCTCGGAGACGGCGATCTGCGGATGCTCGTCGAGCAGCCCCACCGCGCGCATCAGTTCCTGGCGGGCGCGGTCAGCCGGGGTGTTCGGCTTGGTCAGCAAGTCGATGAGGGCTGTGTCCACCGCGTCACGAAGGGCCGCCTCGGTCGAGCTGTGCGGTAGTGCAGTCACGGGCCGGGAGTCTATGCGCTGAACGGCACAATGTGCTCGGCCGCTGATCACCCACATGGGTGGATCTCTTTGGTCCGGTGCAACGGTGAGCTGAACGCGACCCGTCATTTGTGCTTCTGGCCAGTCGAATTCGCGGGCCGGAACGAGTCGTCGCGAAATGCTCCCGGGCTGAGCATTTCGCCTGGTTGTGCGGCTTTCAGCACTTCGTCCGCTCTGCGTGTGCCCTAACGCACATTTAGTTGATGTGCGCAACTAACTTGTTACGGTCACGGGGAGTACCGATTTCTGCTCAGCGAGTTCGGCTGAGTGACCGGAACGAATGAGGTTTCCGGGGGAAGCGCGGGAACCGAAAGGGGCGCGAGCGTGACTACTGGCCAGCAATGGGACATCGTGACCAGCGTCGGGCTGACCGCGCTGGGAGTGGCTGCGGCGCGGGCGCTGGAGACCCATCGCGAGGACCGGCTGATGTCGGACCCGTTCGCCGCGGCGTTCGTCAAGGCCGCCGACGCGCCGGCGCCGATGCCCACCTCGCCGGAGGAGGTGGCGCAGCTGCCGGAGGATTCCATCTGGGCC
Organism: Saccharopolyspora terrae; assembly: GCF_004348435.1. Lineage (NCBI taxonomy): Bacteria > Bacillati > Actinomycetota > Actinomycetes > Pseudonocardiales > Pseudonocardiaceae > Saccharopolyspora > Saccharopolyspora terrae. The sequence goes on from NZ_SMKS01000075.1 coordinate 8,693, forward strand.
CAGGCCAAGATGGAGGACTACATGGGCGTGCGGTCGCGCTGCTTCGACGACTTCTTCGCCGCGGCGGGCGAGGCCGGTGTCCGGCAGGTGGTGATCCTGGCCTCCGGCCTGGACGCGCGTGCCCACCGCCTGGACTGGGCCGCGGGCACCACCGTCTTCGAGATCGACCAGCCCAAGGTCCTGGAGTTCAAGCAGACCGTCCTCGACGGACTCGGCGCCGCGCCGAAGTGCGCGCACCGGCCGGTGCCGATCGACTTGCGCGAGGACTGGGCCTCGGCGCTGACCGAGGCCGGTTTCGACCCCGAGGTGCCCACCGCGTGGCTGGCCGAGGGCCTGCTGCCCTACCTCCCGCCGGAGGCCGAGCAGCAGCTGCTGATGAGCATCGACCGGCTCTCGACCTCCGGCAGTCGGTTGGCGGTGGAGGACTTCAACGACGTCCGCCGGCTCTTCGAGGACGAGGACCTCGCCGACTTCGGCCAGGAATGGGGCCTGGACATGCGCGACCTGCTGCACTCCGACGATCGCCCCGAGGCCCCGGACGTGCTGCGGGGGCTGGGCTGGAAGACCGAGGTCGAAGGCGCGGAGGCGAAGGCGCGGAGCTACGGCCGCGACCTGAGCGGGATGTTCGGCGAGATGGCCGACGCCAGCCGCTTCGTGGAGGCGCACAAGGCCGCATGAGGTGCGCGGGCCCCGAAACGACCTGTTCGGCAGGTGCTTTCGGGGTCCGTCGCGCACCCCGCGCCGACCGCGCTCACCGCCTACGATCGGGGAGTGGCAGAACAGGACTGGGACGTCGTCAGCGGCATCGGCGTCACCGCGCTGGCGGTGGCCGCCGCGCGCGCGATCGAGAGCTGCCGGGACGACCGGCTCATCAACGACCCCCACGCCCAGACGCTGGTGCGCGCTGCGGGCCAGGGGATGGCGTTCCCGACCACGCCGGAGGAGCTGGCGGCGATCCCCGACGACGGGCGCCGCTGGGCCGAGCGCATCGACCACTACATCGGTGTCCGCTCCCGCTACTTCGACGACTTCTCCGCTCAGGTCACCGAATCCGGCGTGCGCCAGTTCGTGATCCTGGCCGCCGGATTGGACACGCGCGCCTATCGGCTCGACTGGCCCGACGAGACCGCCGTGTTCGAACTGGACCAGCCGAAAGTCCTCCAGTTCAAACGGGAGATCCTCGATCGGGTCGAGTCCGGCTGCGAGCACCGGATGCTGGGAATCGACCTGCGCGAGGACTGGCCTGCCGCGCTGATCGCCGCCGGACTGGACGTCGGCGTTCCCACCGGATGGCTGGCCGAAGGTCTGCTGCCCTACCTGCCGGGCGAGGCGGAACGAGGGCTCCTGCAGGCGATCACCGACCTGTCCGCGCCGGGAAGTCGCTTGGCGGTGGAGGAGTTCCACGACACCAGCAAGATCGCAGGCGACGGGAAGATCTCCGAGTACGGCAAGCAGCAGGGCGTGGACGTCATCGCGATCCTGCACGACGACGGCCGCCCGCCGGTTCCCGACCTGCTGGCGGAGCTGGGCTGGAGCAGCGAAGCCGAGACCAGCGAGGACGCGGCGGTCAGGCTCGGCAGGGACCCCGGGCTGGCGATCGGTCCGATGCTCGAGGTCAGTCGTTTCGTGACCGCCTCGAAACCCGGGTGAAGACGATCACCGCGACCGGGCGGGCATGATCGGAGTAGCCTGGGAATTCGCACTGTCCGCGAGCGAAAACGGGTGAGCTCGGTGTTCCTGACAATTCTCGGCTGGATCGTGTTCGGCCTGATCGCCGGTTTCCTGGCCCGCGCCATCGTGCCGGGCAAGGACGACATCGGCCTGCTGATGACGATCGTCCTCGGCGTCGTGGGTTCTGCCGTCGGCGGTTTCCTGTTCGGCTTGTTCACCGTGGGTCTGCGCGGCTTCCAGCCCGCCGGCTGGATCGGGTCGGTCATCGGCGCGGTGATCGTGCTGGTCATTTACAACAAGGTCACCGGCCGCAAGCGCCGCGTCCGGTCATAGTTTCCGGCCGACGCCGACCAGCCCGGTCATGCGCTCCGGGTTGTCGCCGACCTCCGAGGGGGAGACCGGTCGCCACTGCGGCATGAAGACCAGGCCCGGATCGACCAGCTCGAAGCCCTCGAAGAACTCGCCGATCTCCGCTCGCGAGCGGAACGTCAGAGGAGTGGCGGTCCGCTGCTTGTAGAGGTCGGCGTGTTCGCCGGCGACGTCCGGGCGCCCCTCGTCGGTGGCGTGCGAGATGCACAGGAAGCTGCCCGGCGCCAACGCGTCCCGGTACCGCGCGATCATCTCGCGAGGTGCGGATTCGTCGCCGATGAAGTGCAGCAGCGCCACCATCATCACCGCCACCGGCTGGTCCAGGTCGAGCAGCGCGGTGACCTCGTCGGAGGCCAGGACGGCTTCGGGATCGCGGGCGTCGGCGCGCACGATGTCGGCGTCGGCGTTGTCGGCCAGCAACGTCTTGCTGTAGGCCACGGCGACGGGGTCGGTGTCGACGTAGACGACGCGGCTGCCGGGCGCCGCCAGCTGCGCCACCTCGTGCACGTTGCCCACCGTCGGGATGCCCGAGCCCAGGTCGAGGAACTGCCGGACGCCCTGGTCGACGCAGCAGTGCACCGCGCGTCGCAGGAAAGCGCGGTTGGCCTGCATGATCTGCGGCAGCTCCGGCCACATCGCGATCGCCTCGTCGCCCATCTTGCGGTCCACGGCGAAGTTGTGGCTGCCGCCGAGGTAGTAGTCGTACACCCGCGCGGCGTTGGGCTTGTCCAGGTCGACTTCGTTGGGCTCGGACATCGCAGACCTCCTCACGGCTGGGCGGGGCCACCGCCCAGCCGTGATGGTAGAGGTCGGCCACCCCGATCCGGGGTCAAGCAGCGGCCACGGTTCGGTTGCTGAGCCGTACCACCGCCGCCAAGGCCACGAGGGCGACCGCCGCGCCCGCGGTCATGATGACCGCCATCGCGGGCCCGTCGTTGCCCAGCACTCCGACCAGCGGCGCGATCAGCGCGCCGAGCCCGAACTGGCAGGCGCCCAGCAGTGCCGCGGCGGTGCCCGCGGCCTCGCCGTGCCGCCCCAGCGCCAGCGCCGGGGCGTTGGGCATCACGAAGCCCATCGACCCCAGGACCAGCCACAACGGCACCAGGAATCCGACCAGCCCGCCGATGCCGGTGGTGGTCAGGGCGATCATCACCAGCCCGGAGGCGGTGGCCACGATCAGGGAGGTCACCACGATCTGCATCGTGGTGAACCGGTTGAGCAGCACGACGTTGAGCTGCGAGGCGCCGATCAGCGCCACGGCACCCGCTCCGAACACCAGCCCGAACGCCTGCTGGTTGAGCCCGTACTGCTCCTGCAGCACGAACGAGGAACCAGACACGTAGGAGAACAGCGCCGTCATCGCCAGCGCGGCCACGATCAGCAGCAGCACGAACTCGCGGTCGGTGAGCAGCTTGCCGTAGGTCTTGAGCACGGGCGCGAAGTGCGGTTCCTGCCTGCGCTGCGGCGGCAGCGACTCCGGCAGCGCGAGCACCGCCAGCACCAGCAGGGCGGCACCGAGCGCGGCCAGCACGCCGAAGACCCCGCGCCACGAGGTCGACAGCAGCACCGCGCCGCCCAGCGTCGGCGCCAGGATCGGTGCGATGCCCATGACCAGGATCAGCCGCGAGAGCGCGGTGGCGGCGGCCCGCCCGGACCACAGGTCGCGCACCACGGCCATCGCGACCACCATCGCCGCGGCCGCCCCGACTCCCTGCACCACGCGCAGCCCGCCGAGCACGGCGACGTTCGGCGCGATGAGGCAGGCCAGCGAGGCGAGGATGTGCAACGCGGTGCCTGCGATGAGCGGCTTGCGGCGTCCGACGACGTCGGAGAGCGGGCCGATCAGCAGTTGTCCCAGCCCCAGGCCGAGCAGCGTCCCGGTGAGGGTGAGCTGCACGGTGGAGTCGGGAGCCCCCAGGTCCGCGCCGATGGAGGGCAGCGCGGGCAGGTACATGTCGATGGTCAGCGGCCCCAGGGCGATCAGCGCCCCGAGCACCACGATGATGCGCAGTCGCTCCAGCCCGGTCGGTTCGTCGGCGCGGACATCGCTCGTCCGGGCCGGCGCCGCCGGGGATTGCACAGCAACGTCTTCCATCGCTTCCTTCCGGAAATGTCGTCCAGTACCCGACGTAGAGCGTGGTGGAAGCCGCTTTTGTTCCGGAGAAATCCGGAATTCGCTGTGATGCGGATCACGGATCGTGGATTGGTGCTCCATTGTGGACGGATATTCCCGGAATTGATTACCGTTGCGTGAATTCCGGGGTTCCGCGCGGGCTGCCCGGGCCCGGCGGACCCGGGCAGCCGTTCGCTCAGTGCTGGGTGAGCATCGTGCGCATGGAGTCGATCTCGGCCTGCTGGCTGATCATGATCTCCCGCGCCATCTGCTGGGCGTCGGGGAAACGACCCTTCTCCACCTCGGTCCGGGCCATCTCGACCGCGCCTTCGTGGTGCTTGATCATCAGCATCAGGAACTTCTGGTCGAACTCGGGGCCCTTGGTCTGGCCGAGGCTCGCCATCTCGTCGGTGGACATCATTCCGGTCATCGAGTGACCGCCATGTCCGCCGTGTCCTCCATGCCCGGACTGCTGGGCGTTCCAGTCGCGAAGCCAGCCGTTCAGCTTGTCGATCTCGGGGCCCTGCGCCGCCTCGATCCGGGCGGCCAGGTCCTTGACCTGCTGGGATCCGGCGTTCTGCGCGGCCATCCTGGACATCTCGATGGCCTGCTCGTGGTGCGGCAACATGCCTTGGGCGAACATCACGTCGACGTCGTTGTGCGCGGGTGCGGTCTGAGCGGGCGGAGCCGCCGGAACGGGGGTCTCCGCCTGGCCGCAGCCGGCGAGGAAGGACAGGGACAGGGCGGCGCCGAGCACAGCGGCGCCCGTGCGGGCGTGCTTCATCGCGAATTACCTCGTCTTCGAATTGGCGTGATCGGGCGTGACCGGGTGGGACCGGTCCGCGGGCCGATCAGCGCCGGAGTACGCAGAGTGCGGCGAGCCGCCGAGGTAATGGATCCGGAGGTCGCGCCCGTTGCAGTGTGCGCCGGATCCGGGAGAGGAACATCTCGGCCGTGACGACGGCGGCCAGGCGCAGCCGCGGGGCCAGCAGCACGAGGAAGCTCGCGGCGACCGCCAGGCACAGGTGCAGCGCGTCGTGCCCGTCGGGCGCGGCGTCGTCGGAGGCCTGGACCTGGGCGTGCGCGCTGATGGTGTGCTGGGCGTGGTGCGCGTCGTGCTGCGCGGGCACGTGGTGCATGAGCACCACGCCGAGAGCTAGGGCCACCAGCAGGGCCCAGCGGAACGCTCCGGTGCGCACGGGCAGGTCCGTCAGGACTTCACCAGGCGCGCGATGGCGTCGCTGGCCTCGCGGATCTTGGCGTCCGCCTGCTCGCCGCCCTCGGACATCGCCTCGGTGACGCAGTGCTTGAGGTGCTCGTCGAGTAGCCCCAGCGCGACGGCCTGCAGCGCCTTGGTGGTGGCCGAGACCTGGGTGAGCACGTCGATGCAGTACTCGTCGTCGTCGATCATGCGCGCGAGCCCGCGCACCTGACCCTCGATGCGACGCAGTCGCTTGGCGTAGTCGTCCTTGTTGTGGGCGTAGCCGTGCATCGAATTACCTCCCCTGGGTCGGTGGACCCACCACCTTTATACCCCAGGGGGGTAGTTGTGGCCAGTCAGAGGAACTCGCTGCGCGCGGCCGGCTTCTCCGTCGCCGTCCCGCGCTGCTCGGCCCGGCGCATCCACAGCCAGCCGCCGAGCTGGACGAGCGCCGCACCACCGGTCAGCGCCACGGCGATGAGGGCGTACGACGGCCAGCCGTTGATCACGCCCAGGGCCACCGCCACGGCGAAGAACAGCAGCGTGCGCACCAGCAGGATGCCGAGTTGGCTCTTGGTCACGGCCTGACCACCTCCGGCCCCGAGTCTAGGCGGGGTCCCGGCGGCGTCCGTCCGGGCGTGCGTCATTGACGCTGCGTGTCGGCCTGCTTACTTTTGATGACGGCCGTGCTCACATCGAACGGAGCGTCGGATGACCGAACCGCTGGGGCCGGATTCGTTGATGTGGCGCTACTTCGGTGACTGGCGCGGGTTGCTGCTGGCGCTGTGGGCCGGGTCGATGCAGAACATGCACCCGCAGCTGGGCGCGGGCGTGGAGGAGCACTCGGAGTTCTTCGACGAGCGCTGGGAGCGGCTCTACCGATCGCTGTACCCGATCGGCGGCGTGGTCTACGACGGCCCGCGCGCGGCGGAGACGGCGAAGCTGGTCCGCGGCTTCCACAACGGCATCAAGGGCGTCGACGTGCGCGGCAGGCCCTACCACGCGCTCAACCCGGAGACGTTCTTCTGGGCGCACGCGACGTTCCTGGTGATGCCGATCCTGATCAACGACCGCCTGGGCAAGCCCCTGACCGAGGAGCAGAAGGCGCAGGTCTACGCCGAGGGCGTGCAGTGGTACCGGCTCTACGGCATGAGCATGCGCCCGGTCCCGCCGGACTGGCCGAGCTTCCAGCGCTACTGGGACCACATGTGCCGGGACGTGCTGGAGGTCAACAAGGCGACCCTCGACGTCCGCGACCTCTCCCGCATCGGCAGGCCGCCGCTGATGAGGTGGCTGCCTGAACCCGCGTGGCGGTGGGTGCGGCCGCCCACCGCGCGGCTCATGCACTGGCTGACGACCGGCTGCTACGACCCGCCGATCCGCGAGAAGCTCGGCCTGCGCTGGACCCGCCGCGACGAACTCCTCCTCACGGTCGTCGGCCGGGTCTTCGCCGCGGTCTGGAGCCTCGTCCCGTTCAAGCTCCGCTTCCACCCGCGCGCCAGGGCGGCCTGGCACAGGGCGGAAGGCCGCCTCCCCGCCGACGCCCCGCTGGTAGAAACACCACCCCGCAACTACCCACCACCCGACAAGCGCGACGACCCGAAGCACTACTTCCCGGGCCCACGTCACCTGACGGGGTGAGGGATGTCGAATTTCGCGCGAAATTCGAGGCCGAAACTTCGCGGTCGAATTTCGCGCGAAATTCGAAAGGGCTGGTCAGCGCCAGTGGCGGTCGAGCTTGGCGACGTCGGGAGCCGTCCGGGGGCGGTCCGGCTGGGCGGCCCAGCGGATGCCGTTGGCGAGCACCCGGCGGATCTCCGGCTGGTGGTAGACGGGGTAGCGCTGATCGCCGGGGCTGAAGTAGAAGATCCGGCCGTGACCCCGGAAGAACGTCACGCCCGACCGGAACACCTCACCGCCGTCGAAGGACGAGATGAAGATCAGCTCGTCCGGCGCGGGGATGTCGAAGAACTCGCTGTAGGTCTCCTGCTCCGGGATGACCAGCGGGTTCGGCACGCCCTCGGTGATCGGGTGGTGCGGGGCGACCGTCCACACCAGCTCCTGCTCGGCCGCGTCCCGCCACCCCAGCGAGCAGGTCGTGCCCAGCAGCCGTTGGAAGATCTTCGAGAAGTGCCCGGAGTGCAGCACCAGCAGCCCCATCCCGCCCAGGACGTGCCGCTGCACCCGGTCCACCACCGCCTCGTCGACCTGACCGTGCGCGCGGTGGCCCCACCACAGCAGCACGTCGGTGTCGGCCAGCACCTCCTCGGGCAGCCCGTGCTCCGGGTCGGCCAGCAGGGCGGTGCGCACCGAGGCTTCCGGCAGTCCGTGCCGGATCCCCTCGGCGAGGGCGCCGTGGATGCCGTCCGGGTAGATCTCGGCCATCACCGGCGGGTCCTGCTCGGCCTCGTGCACGCCCTCGTTCCAGACCGTGATGCGCAGACCGCTCACGCGACCGCCACCTCCCGCTTCTCGGCGGCCGAGAGGTAGCAGGCGTCGATGACCTCCGCGCGGCGCAGCGCCTGCGAGCCGTCGTTGTCCGGCCACTCCTGCGGAGAACCCAGCAGCCGCACGAAGTTCTCCACCACCGCGGCGTGCGCGCGCCCGGGTTCGGCGGTGGGCTGGTAGTCGGCGATCTCGCCGTCGACGTCCCGGTACACGTGCAGGTCACCGACCTGCGCCTTGGTGGCGCCCACCGCCCTGAGCTCGGCGCCGCCCTCGGTGCCCAGGACGCTGAAGTCGATGAGGTCGGTGGGATTGCGGAACGCCGCCCACGAGGTCTCCAGCACCAACGTCCCGCCCCCTTCGAGCCGGATGAACGCCGAGGCGAAGTCCTCCACCTCGAAACCGCCCTTGGCCTGGGCGGTTTCCCACTTCATGCCGCCGATGTTGCGCGGACCCAGCTCGGCGTAGGTCACTGCGCTCACCGACTCCACCTTCGGCTCGCCGAGCAGGAAGAGCGCGTAGTCCAGCACGTGCACGCCGATGTCGGCCAGCGGCCCGCCACCGGCCATCTCGCGGTTGGTGAACCAGCTGCCGATCTTGGGGATGCCGCGCCGCCGCATCCAGGACGCCTTGGCGTAGTAGGGCCGTCCGAGCTCGCCGCTCTGGATGATCCCGCCGAGGGTCTGGATGTCGCCGCGCAGCCGGTGGTTGAACGCCACGTCGAGCACCCGGCCGGCCGAACGCGCCGCGTCGACCATCTGCCGGCCCTCGATGCCGTTGCGGGCCAACGGCTTCTCGCTGAGCACGTGCAGCCCGCGCTTGAGCGCGGCGACGGCGATCGGGGCGTGCAGGAAGTTGGGCACCGCGATGCTCACCGCGTCCAGCTCCGGCAGCTCGACGAGCTGCTCCCAGCTCTCGAACAGGTGCGGTGCGCCGTACTGCTCGCCGAGCGAGGCCAGCATGTCGGCCTCCTGCCCGGCGATCGCCACGATCTCAACGTTGGGCAGCGCCTGGTAGGAGGCGAGATGCTGCTGCCCCGCCCAGCCGACGCCGACGACTCCGACCCGGAACGTGGGGTCACTCATCAAGGGACTCCTTCTTCTGCGGTGGCTTCAGCCCTTGATCGCGCCGGCGGTCAGACCGGCCACGATGCGCTTCTGGAAGACCAGCACGAGTACCAGCAGTGGCAGCGTGACGAGCACGGAGGCCGCGCTGATAGTGCCGATCGGGTGGTCGAAATCGCTCGTTCCGGAGAAGTAGGCGATGGCGACCGGAACGGTCCGGGCCTCCGGCGTGGAGGTGAGCGTGACCGCCAGCAGGAATTCGTTCCACACCGAGATGAACACCAGGATCGCCGTGGTGGCGATGCCGGGCACGGCCAGCGGCAGGATCACCGCGCGGAACGCGGTGAACGGGCTCGCCCCGTCGATCAGCGCGGATTCCTCCAGCTCGAACGGGATCTCGCGGAAGAACGAGGTGAGCACGAAGATCGCCATCGGCAGCGCGAAGGTCAACTTCGGGATGATCAGCCCGGCGAGGGTGTCGTAGAGGCCGATGTCGCGCCAGATCGTGAACATCGGCGCGGCGATGGCGATCACCGGGAACGTCGTCACCGACAGCACCAGTCCGAGGATGATGCCCTTGGGCGGCAGCTTCAGCCGCGCCAGCGCGTAGGCGGCGAACGAGGCCAGCAGCAGCGCCAGCGAGGTCGTCACCACCCCGACCACCAGCGAATTGCCCAGCGCCGTCAGGAAGTCCTCGTCGGCCAGCACTTCCAGGTAGTTCCGCAGCGACGGCGAACCGGGCACAAGAGAACCCGAGGACAGCTCGGCGCCGGTCTTGAGCGAGGTGTTGACCAGCCAGTAGAACGGCACCAGCGAGGCCAGCATCACCAGCAGCGCGAACAGCAGGACCACGGGGCGGCTCATGACTTCTCCTCCGCGACGTCGCGAATGTTGCCGCCTGCGAAGCGGATGTAGACTAGCGACACGGCCATGACCGTGATGAAGGTCAGGATCGACAGCGCCGATCCCTGTCCGATCAGCCGCTGCTCGCGCAGCTCCTGGTAGGCGATCATGGACATGGTCTCGGTGCCGTTGGAGCCCTTGGTCAGCACGAACGGCAGGTCGAAGATCCGCAGTGCGTCGAGCAACCGGAAGATCGCCGCCAGCGCGATCGCCGGGCGCAGCAGCGGCAGCGTGACCCGCCAGAACGTCTGCCAGCGGCTGGCCCCGTCCAGGTCCGCCGCCTCGTAGACGTCGCCGGGGATGACCTGCAACCCGGCCAGCACCAGCAGCGCGACGAACGGCGCGGTCTTCCACACGTCCGCCGCGATGATCACGGCCATCGCGTAACCGGGTTCGGCCAGCCACACCTGCTCGCCGCCGGGCAGGCCGAGGGCGCGCAGCAGGCCGGTGACCAGGCCGAGGTTGGACTCGAACATGGCCTGCCAGGTGATGGCGGAGACCACCGTCAGCACCGCGTAGGGCACCAGCAGCACCGAGCGCAGCAGGCCGCGGCCCCGGAACGCGACGTTGAGCAGCAGCGCCATCGCCACCCCGATGAGCACTTCGAGCGCGACGGAGGTGAAGGCGAACAGGAAGGTCTGCCCGAACGCCCGCCACCACTGCTCGGAGATCAGCGCGTTCCAGTAGTGGGTCAGGCCGACGAAGTGCGACAGACCCGCCCGCCGGACGCTGTAGACGTTGAGCGACAACCAGACCGCGTAGCCGATCGGCACCGCCGCCACCAGGAACATGATCACCAGCGCGGGGGAGACCATCCACACCGCGGTGCGCCGCTGCTGGGCGTCGACGCGGCTCATCAGAAGGTCTCCTGCGCGGACTCGACGTCCGCCGCCATCTTCCGGACGCCCGACTCGACGTCGGTCTGCCCGGAGATCACCTCGTAGGCGTTGTCGTAGATCGCTCGCGACACCTGCGCGTACACCGGCGAGCGCGGACGCGGTTTCGCGTGCAGCAGCGATTCCTTGAGCTGCGGGATGAACGGCAGCTCGGCGCGGACCTCGGGGTCGTCGTAGAGCGCGGCGAACACCGGGGCCTGGGCGGTGCGCAGCACCATCTTCTTCTGGAACTCCGCGCTGGTCGCGTAGTCGATGAGCGCGACCGCCGCGCCGGGGTCGTCGGACTTGGCGGCGATGGCGAGGTTCCAGCCGCCGAGCACCGCGGCCGGCCGGCTGCCCTCGTCGAATGCGGGCAACGCCGCCGCTCTGGTGACCGGTCCCGCCGAGGTCTCGCTGATCAGCTTGTGCGCGCTGGGCCACTGGCGCAGGTACCCGGCCGCCCCGGACTCGTAGGCGCGGCGGGCGTAGTCCTCGTCGTAGGTCAGGCAGGCGCGGTCGATCGCCCCGGAGTCCACGCCCTGCGCCATCAAGTGCAGCACCGCGCGGGTCTGCGGCGAGTCGACGGTGACCCGGCCGGAGTCGTCGATCACCGATCCCCCGGCGGAGTAGAGCAGTTCCAGGAAGTTCGCGGTGAGGCCCTCGTAGCGCTTGGCCTGCATCTGCACCCGCTTCGAGCGGTCCTGCCCGGCCTGGGCGTAGACCTCGCGCCAGGTCGTGGGCGGCGGGACCCGGTCAGCGCGGTAGAACAGCAGTCCGGCGTTGGTGTAGAAGGGGACTGCCCAGTCGCGCCCGGCGTAGCGCACCGTTTCCAACGTCGACGGCATCAGCTCGTCGCGGTGCCGTTCGGTGAGCCTGCTGTGGTCGAGCAACCAGCCCTGCGTCGCCCACTCGCTGGTCCAGGTCACGTCGGTCAGGTAGATGTCGCACTCCGACGACCCGCCTTCGAGCCGCTGCAACGCCTGCGCGCGGGTGGAGTCGGTGTCCTGGCCGATCTCGACGTAGCGGGCGCTGAGCCCGCCACCGCGCGCGTTGAACTCCTGGGTGAGGTGCTCGAAGACTCCGGTGTCGCGGACCCCGCAGATGGTGACCTCACCGCGAGCGCCGTGGGCCGATCCGGGCTCTGCGACGGGGACCTGCGGTGCGTGCTCGCCCGGTGGTGCCGCCGGGGGAGCGCTCGCGCAGCCGCTGAGGGCCAGCGCCGCGAAGGCGACGGCGGCCCAGGGCCGGGATGAAGGCATGGCGTGTCTCCGCTTCGCGGTTCGTCGGCGGTGATCCGGGACGAACCCGGTCACCGGTCGAACGGCGGCGTGAGACGATCACATGGTTGCGGCGCGGTCACCGGGTGTCAAGGCATCTCGCGCACCAGCCGGTGAATCCCCTCCGGGGACAGCACGTTCTCGATCCCCGCCACCACCGCGCCCGCCAGTCCCGCCGAGCGGCCCAGCGTGCTGTTGGCCAGCGACAGGTGCCGGGTCGCCAGCGGCAGCGCCCGGCGGTAGACGACGCTGCGGATCCCGGCGAGCAGGTCGTCGCCGACCGAGGTGATCAGTCCACCTAGGACGATCCGCTTCGGGTTGTAGAAGTGCACCAGCATCGCCACCACCTCGCCGATGGTCGCCGCGGCGGCCCGAATCCTGCGGATGGCCAGCGCATCGCCGTCGCGCAGCAGCCGTGCCAAGTCCTCTATCGTCTCCGGCCCGCCCGACTCGGCGCGCAGCCCGCGCAGCACCGCGTCAGCCGAGGCCACCGCCTCCACGCAGCCGACGTTGCCGCACTGGCAGATCACGTCGTCGGCGCCGGGCACCCGGATGTGCCCGATGTCGCCGGCCGCTCCGTCGGAACCGCGGTGCAGCTCGCCGGTCGCCGAGACGATGCCGCCGCCGATCCCGGTGCCGATCTTGAGGAACAGCAGCGGGGACTCCTCGGCGGGCAGCGCGCGGGCCTCGCCGAGGGCCATCAGGTTCACGTCGTTGTCGACCGAGGCCGTGCAGTCGAAGCGGTCGGCCATCGTGTCGCCCACCGGGAAGCCGTCCCAGCCGGGCATGATCGGCGGCCGCACCGGCATGCCCATGCGCGGATCGACCGGGCCGGGAAGCCCCATCACCAGCGCTTTGACCTCGTCCGCGGCGACGTCGGTGCTGCGCAGCAGGTCCCGCAGGTGCTCGGTGAGCACGTCGAGCGCCTTCTCCGGGCCGACCGAGAGGTCCAGCGCCACCTGCGTCTCGGCGAGCAGGTCCTGGCCGAGGTCGGCCACCGCCAGCCGGGTGCTGTGGGCGCCGACGTCGGCGGCGAGCACGACCCCGGCGCGCGGGGCGATCGCCAGCCGGTGCGCGGGACGTCCCCGGCCGCCTCCGCTGAGCGCGCCGCGCTCGGCGACGAGCCCGGCGGCGATGAGCGCGTCCAGGTGGCTGTTGACGGTGGAGCGGGCCAGGCCGGTGTGCTTGACCAGCTCGGCGCGGCTCTCCGCCGTGCCGGAGGCGATCAGCCTGGTCAGCACGCTGAGCACCAGGTTCGCGTCAGCGCGCCCGGACGTCCTCGGCACCGTCAACCGGACCGGATCCCATCCCACGGTCGCCCCCTCTGCCGGATTTACCGCCTATTTATGACCGAAAAAAAAATAAATTGTAGCTCTTGTCGGCATAAATGTGGGGTCCTAGCGTGAGTGAAGACGAAAATCGGGCGTGAGACACCCGTCGTTGACATCGGAACCGACCGAGGGAGGCAAGCGCGTGAGTCCTGGGAGCACCAGGCGCGGCGCTGCGATCGTGGGCGCCGGGATGATCGGCGAGGTGCACCGCCGCTCCGCGCTGCTCGCCGGCGCTGAGATCACCGGAGTGCTGGCGTCCACGCCGCAGCGTTCGCTGGAGAAGGCGGGGGAGTGGAGCGTCTGCGCGTTCGCCTCCTTCGACGAGGTCCTCGCCGACGACCGCGTCGACGTGGTGCACATCTGCACCCCCAACGCCACCCACGCGCCGTTCGCCGAAGCCGCGCTCGCCGCGGGCAAGCACGTGATCTGCGAGAAGCCGCTGGGGATCTCGCTGGAGGAGGCCGAGCGGATGGCCGCGGCCGCCAGCGCGAGCGGCCTCGTCGCCACCGTGCCCTTCGTCTACCGCTACCACCCGCTGGTCCGCGAGATCCGGGCCCGGCGGCAGGCAGGCGAGTTCGGCGACTGGCACCTGCTGCACGGCAGCTACCTGCAGGACTGGATGCTCGACCCGGACGCCTCCGGGTGGCGCGTCGACCCCGACCAGGGCGGGGTGTCGCGCGCCTTCGCCGACATCGGCTCGCACTGGTGCGACCTCGTGCAGTGGGTGTCGGGGGAGACCTTCACCGACGTCTTCGCCGAGTTCTCCATCGCCGTGCCCACCCGCCCGGCCGCCGGGGGAGCCAGCTTCAGCGGGCCCAGCGGCGACACCGGCGAGCGGGTCGCGGTGCGCACCGAGGACACCGCGGCGCTGCTGCTGCAAACCGGCACCGGCGTGCTCGCCTCGGCCACGATCTCGCAGGTCGCAGCGGGCCGGAAGAACCGGTTGTGGTTCGAGCTCGACGGTTCCGGCGGCAGCGCGGTGTTCGACCAGGAGAACCCCGAGCAGATCTGGCTCGGCGGCGCGGAGAGCAACCGCGTCCTGACGCGCGACATCGGCACCGGGTCGGCCGAGCAGCGCAGGCTCTCCAAGCTGCCCGCCGGGCACGCGCAGGGCTATGCCGACTGCTTCGACGCGTTCGTCGCCGACACCTACGCGGCGATCGACGGCGGAGACCCCGAAGGGCTCCCCACTTTCACCGACGGACTCCGCTCGGCCCGGCTGGTCGACGCGGTCGTGCGCGCATCCGGAAACGGCTCCTGGACGAAGGTGTGATGATGCGACTCGGAATGCTCACCGCTTGCCTCCCGCAGTGGACGCTGGAGCAGTGCGCCGGCTGGGCCAAGATCAACGGCTACGAGGCCCTGGAGGTCGCCGTCTGGCCGGGCACCGGCGGTCGCGACTTCGAAGCGGCCCACCTGCCGGTCGCCGAGTTCGGCCCCGAGCAGGTCGACGAGACCAAGGACCTCTTCCAGCGCTACGGCCTGGAGCTGTCGGCGTTCGCCTACTACGAGAACAACCTGCACCCCGATCCCGCGCGCCGCGAGGAGATCCGCACCCACCTCAAGCACTCCATCGACGCCGCCCAGGCGCTCGGCGTGGGCTACGTGGGGACGTTCATCGGCCGCGACTGGACCAAGTCCGTCGCCGACAACCTCGCCGAAGGGCAGCGGGTGCTGCCCGAACTCGTCGACTACGCCGGTGAGCGCGGCGTGAAGCTCATCGTCGAGAACTGCGTCATGGAGGGCTGGCACCCCGACGGCTACCCCGGCAACCTGGCCTACTCGCCGGAGCTGTGGGAGTGGATGTTCTCGCTGGGCTTCTACCTCAACTGGGACCCCTCGCACCTGACCTGGATCGGGATCGACCCGGTGGAGACCATCGCGCCCTACATCGACCGGATCGCGCACGCCCAAGCCAAGGACGTCGAGCTCGACCCGGCGGCGCGCAACCGCTACGGCTTCTTCGGCAAGGTCGACAAGGGCGGCAACCCCTGGGACATGGGCTGGTGGCGCTACCGCGTGCCCGGGCTCGGCCAGGTCGACTGGCCGAAGGTCGTCGACCGGCTCTACGAGCACGGGTTCACCGGCACGCTGTCGGTCGAGCACGAGGACCCCGTCTGGGGCGGTGACGACGAACGCATCACGCAGGGCCTGCGCATCGCCCAGCGCACCCTCCGGCCGTTGATCGTGGGTTGATTCCCTCCCTGAAGGGGTGAGGTCCTTGCCGACACTGTCCGTTCAGCTCTACAGCGTCCGCGACCAGCTGGCCGCCGACCAGCCCGCGACGCTGGCCCGCCTGGCCGAGATCGGCTTCCGCTACGTCGAACCGTTCGGGCTCGGCTCGCTGGCCAAGACACAGGCCGAACGGCTGGCCTCCACCCGCAAGCTGCGCGCCGACCTCGACGCCGCCGGACTGGCGGTCTCGGCGACCCACGCCGCCCTGCCGAGCGTGGCGGAACTGGCCGAGGAGTGCGCCGAGCTCGGCGCCGGCACGGCGTTCATCCCGCACCCGCGCCAGATCCCGGGATTCGGCGAGGACACCTTCACCGACACCGCGGCCCTCGACGCCTTCGCCGACGCCCTCGGCCAAGCCGCCGCCGACGCCCCGGACGGTCTGCGGCTCGGCTACCACAACCACTGGTTCGAGTGGGCCGAGCTGCCCGGCGGTCCCGCCTACGACCGCCTGTGGCAGCGCACCCTCCCGCAGGTCCTCGCCGAGCTGGACGTCTACTGGGCGATCGCGGCCGGAGCCGACCCCACCCAGATCCTGAACGCGCTCGGCCCCCGCGCGGTGGCGGTCCACCTCAAAGACGGCCCGGCCACCCGGGACACACCCCAAACCCCCCTGGGCACGGGAGCGCTGAACGTCCCCGCCGTCCTCAAGTCCGTCGCCGAAACCCCCTGGCACGTAGCGGAAATCGACACCACGGACCACGATCCCCACACGCTCCTCGCCACCAACGCCTCCCTCCTCCACTCCCACGGATCCACCTTCACCTGACCCCGCAGA
>NZ_SMKS01000076.1:0-24566 GCF_004348435.1 Saccharopolyspora terrae
GACAGGGACGGGGGACCGTCACAATGGGGCGGTGACCTCCGAAGATGCCCACCGTTCCGGATTCGCCTGCTTCGTCGGCCGGCCCAACGCTGGCAAGTCGACGCTGACGAATCGCCTGGTCGGAACGAAGGTGGCGATCACCTCCAGCAAGCCCCAGACGACGCGGCACGCGATCCGCGGCATCGTGCACCGCCCCGATGCCCAGCTGATCATCGTCGACACCCCCGGCCTGCACCGCCCGCGCACCCTGCTCGGCCGCAGGCTCAACGACCTGGTCTACGAGACCTGGTCCGAAGTGGACGTCGTCGGTTTCTGCGTGCCCGCCGACGAGAAGGTCGGTCCCGGCGACCGCTTCATCGCCGAGCAGCTCAAGAAGGTCTCCCGCCGCACCCCCGTCGTCGGCGTCGTCACCAAGACCGACCTGGTGCCCAAGCAGCAGGTCGCCGAGCAGCTCCTGGCGCTGCAGGAGGTGATGGACTTCGCCGAGCTCATACCGGTCTCGGCCAAGGACTCCTTCCAGGTCGACGAGCTCTCCGACGTGCTGGTCTCGCAGCTGCCGGAAGGCCCGCAGCTGTACCCGGACGGCGAGCTGACCGACGAGCCCGAGACGACGCTGATCGCCGAGCTGATCCGCGAAGCGGCGCTGGAGGGCGTGCGCGACGAGCTGCCGCACTCGCTGGCGGTCACCGTCGAGGAGATGACCCCGCGCGAGGGCCGCGACGACCTGATCGACGTGCACGCGCTGATCTACGTCGAGCGCTCCAGCCAGAAGGCCATCGTCATCGGCCGCGGCGGAGAGCGGTTGCGCACGGTCGGCTCCCAGGCGCGCAGGCACATCCAGGCGCTGCTGGGCAGCAAGATCTACCTCGATCTGCACGTCAAGATCGCCAAGGACTGGCAGCGCGATCCCAGGCAGCTCCGCAAACTGGGGTTCTGATCACTTTTTCCAGTCGGCTTTTTCGGAACCGCCCACGACGCACGCACGTCTGAGCTACGTTTCCGGTCGGCCTCGCAGCGGGCCGGAGACTCCCCGAAAAACCTGGAAAAAGGACTTCTGTCGTGAACTACCCCTACGGCGGCCCGCCGTCCGGTCCGCAGCAGCCCTACGGCGGCCCGCCCTCGGGCCCGCAGCCGCAGCAGCCCTTCGGCCCGCCGTCGGGCCCCCAGCCCCAGCAGCCCTACCCGCCGCAGCAGGGCTACCCGCAGCAGTACCCGCCGCAGCCCTACGGCGCGCCGGGCGCGCACCCGGCCGGTCAGCTCGCCGAGTGGGGAACCCGAGTGCTGGGCTACCTGATCGACGGCGCGATCCCGGGGGCCGCCTACGTGATCCTCTACATCGTGATGATGAGCGTCATCGCGGGCACCGCGAGCTCCGGCAGCGAGAGCGGGATGCAGACGGCGGGCATCGTCGTGCTCATCGTGGGCTTGCTGGCCTACCTCGCGCTCGCGGTGTTCACCATCTGGAACCTCTGCTACCGGCGCGGGACCACCGGTCAGACGCTCGGCCAGAAGGTCGCCAAGATCAAGACCGTCAGCGAGGCCACCGGTCAGCCGATCGGCTTCGGCAACGCCTTCCTGCGCCAGATCTGCCACATCGTGGACTCGGCGATCTGCGGTCTGCCCATCGGCTGGCTCGCCCCGCTGTGGGACGACAAGAAGCAGACCTGGGCGGACAAGATCGTCAAGACCGTCGTGGTCGTGGTCCCGGAGGGGCAGCAGACCCCGCAGGCACCCGGCTACGGCCAGCCCCCGCAGCCGGGCTACGGCCAGCCGCAGCAGTGGTGACCCTTGACTGACGTCGATGCCGGTGCGGGACGACCCGCGCCGGCATCGTTGTTCTCCCACCGGATGCGCCTGCCCGGCGCGACGGTGCTGGCGGGCTGCGCGGGCGCCGCGCTCGTGCTGGCCGCCGACCCCACCTCGGACTCCGGCCTCCCGCTGCCGCCGTGCCCGATCAAGCTCCTGACCGGCTTCGACTGCCCGGGCTGCGGTGGCACCCGGATGCTGTTCAGCCTCCTGCACGGCGATCTCCCCGCAGCGCTGCACTTCAACGCTCTCGCCGTGCTGCTCCTGCCGCTGCTCGCCTGGGCCTGGACGGCGTGGGTCGCCGGTCGTCTCGGCCGCGGCCTGCCGACGTGGACCCGTTGGCGCTGGTCACCGCAGGTCCTGCTGGCGGTGGTCGTGGCCTGGGTCGTGGTCCGCAACGCCGTCCCCGCACTGCGCCTCTGAGGCTTGTTGCGGAGTTGCTTCGCTCGGCGGTGCGGGTGGCGGAACCTGACACGCCGTCTGGCCTCCGGGGCCACGACTGATGTATGCCGATGCACGGCGTCGCGGCGTCACCCCGAAGTGCGAAAATGGACCGGTGAGCCTCTACCGGGATACCGCGGTCGTGCTGCGGGTGCAGAAGCTGGGTGAGGCGGATCGGATCATCACGCTGCTGACCCGGCGCTACGGCAAGGTGCGCGCGGTCGCCAAGGGCGTGCGCCGGACGACCTCCCGCTTCGGCGCCAGGGTCGAGCCGTTCTGCCACGTCGACGTGCAGCTCTACACCGGTCGCACGCTCGACGTCATCACCCAGGTGCAGACCGTCGACGCCTTCGGCGTGCAGATCGTCGAGGACTACCAGCGCTACACCGCGGCCTGCGCGGTGCTGGAGACCGTCGACCGGCTGGCCGCCGAGGAGGGCGAGCCGGTGCTGCGCCTGTACCTGCTGGCCGTCGGGGCGCTGCGCGCCCTGTCCGGGCGGGACCGCGATTCCTCGCAGGTGCTCGACGCGTTCCTGCTGCGGGCGATGTCCTTCGCCGGCTGGTCTCCCGCGCTGACCGAGTGCGCTCGCTGCGGCCAGGGCGGTCCGCACGCCGCGTTCAACGTGCAGGCCGGTGGCGCGGTGTGCGCGACGTGCCGGCCCGCCGGTTCGGTCCGGCCCTCCGCGCTGACCTTGCCGCTGATGGAGGCGCTGCTGCACGGTGACTGGGACACCGCCGAGGCCGCCACCGGCCCGGTTCGCCGGGAGGCCAGCGGTTTGGTCGCCGCGCACCTGCAGTGGTACATGGAGCGGCAGTTGCGGTCGTTGCCGTTGGTGGAGCGGACCGTGCCCGAGCTGATCCGCGAACGCGCTTCGGAAGCGGCGCTGGTCGGAGCCGCGGACGGGGAGAGCGGGCAGCCGCTGAACTGAGGATCGAGCTCGGCGGGGACAATGGCCGCGCACGTCGAGCACGCCGAAGGAGAACCTGGATATGTTGCGACGCCGCGGGCGAGGCAAGGACGACCCGACCGTTCGGGCACCTGAGCCGCACTCCTCGGGGGCCAAGCCGCCGGCGTTGCCGCCGGAGTTCGTGCCCAACCACGTCGCGGTGGTGATGGACGGCAACGGTCGCTGGGCCAACGAGCGCGGGCTCCCGCGCGTCGAGGGCCACAAGCGCGGCGAGGCGGTGGTGCTGGAGCTGGCCAAGGGCGCCATCGAGCTCGGCGTGAAGTGGCTTTCGCTGTACGCGTTCTCCACGGAGAACTGGAAGCGCAGCCCGGAAGAGGTGCGCTTCCTGATGGGCTTCAACCGGGATGTGATCGCTCGCCGCGTCGACGAGCTCGACGAGATGGGCGTGCGGGTGCGCTGGTCGGGCCGCAAGCCGAAGCTGTGGCGCAGCGTGGTCAACACCCTGCAGGCGGCCGAGGTTCGAACCGCTGGCAACGAAGTCCTCAACCTGACGATGTGCGTGAACTACGGTGGTCGGGCGGAGGTCGGCGACGCCGCGCGGGAGATCGCGCGGCTGGCGGCCGCCGGGAAGATCAACCCGGAACGGGTGGACGAGCGCACGATCGCCAAGTACACCTACCAGCCGGAGATGCCGGACGTGGACCTGTTCATCCGGCCGTCGGGTGAGCAGCGGACGTCGAACTTCCTGCTCTGGCAGTCCGCCTACGCCGAGATGGTCTTCCAGGACACGCTGTTCCCCGACGTCGATCGCACGCACTTCTGGCAGGCGTGCGAGCAGTACGCGCGCCGGGACCGCCGATTCGGCGGTGCAATCGATCGGTCGGCGACAGCCACGTCGGCCCAGGAGGGCTAATTGATGACCCAAGAGGCCGCTACCACCGCGCGGTTGATGACCGCGGCCAAGGAAGCGCTCGAGAACTACCACGACGTGCACGTCGACGACGACGGCGCGCTGACGTTCAGGCACTCCGAGGTGCCGTGCGCGGTTCAGGCCATGCAGCTGGCCGAGGGCCTGACCGTGCTGAGCTTGACCTGCGTGGTCGCGTGGGACCTGCCCGCGGGTGACGAGCTGGCGCAGTCCGTCGCCGAACGCGCGGGCCAGGGGCTGTTCGGCACGCTCGGCGTCGTGCGCACCGAGCGGGGCGTGGACGTGACGCTGCGGTACGCGTTCCCGGCGGAGGGCATGGAGCCGTCGCCGCTGGGCACCCTGCTGATGCTGGTGGTCGCCACGGCGTCGCAGCTGCGCTCGGAGCTCCTCGCGGAGTCCGAGGGCACGGTCTGACCTTTCCACCCGAGCGGGAGCACCCGCGCGGGTGATGCCGTGGTGTGTCGGAACCCCGGGTGAACTGGGGTTTCGTCACATCGGGGACCGAGCCCGCCACGATGCCCCCGCGGCACTGGCACGATTGCGCCCGTGACCGAGATCGCCGAGCAGCCGCGGACGCGCCGTCCCGTGATCACCTCGCTGGAGGTGATGTGCGGGCTGCTCGTGCTGGCCGTGATCTTCCAGCCGCAGCTGGCCGCCGTCCTGGACGTGCCCGCGCTGCGCACCGGATCGACCGTGTTCGTCGCCGTGTGCGTGCAGGCGATGCCGTTCCTGGTGTTCGGCGTGCTGGTCAGCGGCCTGATCGCGGCGTTCGTGCCACCGCGCGTGCTGCACCGCGCCCTGCCGGTGAGAACGGGAGCGGCGGTGCCGGTCGCCGGGCTCGCCGGCGTGGCGTTGCCCGGCTGCGAGTGCGCCTCGGTGCCGGTGGCGCGGAGGCTGATGCAGCAGGGCGTCGCCCCGGCCGCCGCGCTCGCGTTCCTGCTGGCCGCACCGGCGGTGAACCCGGTCGTCCTGGTCTCCACGGCGGTGGCGTTCCCCGCCGACCCGTGGATGGTGCCCGCCCGCTTCCTCGGCTCGCTGCTGACCGCCTGCGTGATGGGCTGGCTGTGGGCCAAGCTCGGCCGTGCCGAGTGGCTGGCCGAGCGCGCGCTGCGCCGCGTCGAGGCGCACCAGGCCGAGGGCAGCAGGTGGGCGGTGTTCGCCGAGTCCGCGCGGCACGACCTGGTGGAGGCCGGCGGGTTCCTGGTCCTGGGCGGGCTGACCTCGGCGGTGTTCAACGTCCTGGTGCCCGCCGCGTGGCTGGAGACGCTGGGCGGTCAGATCGTGCTCGGCGTGCTGGTCATGGCGGTGCTGGCCGTGGTGCTGGCGCTGTGCAGCGAGGCCGACGCGTTCGTGGTCGCCTCCATGCCCGGCCTGCCGCTGCTGCCGAAGCTGGTGTTCCTGGTGGTCGGTCCAGCGGTGGACCTGAAGCTGATCGCGCTGCAGTCCGGCGCCTTCGGTCGCCGCTTCGCCGCCCGCTTCGCACCGGCGACGTTCCTGGTCGCGATCGGATGCGCGTGCGTCGTGGGCGCCGCGCTGCTCGGAGGTGCGTGATGCGGCGGGAGAGCCAGAACATCCTGCTGGTGCTGCTCGGCGGCGCGCTGCTGAAGATCTCGCTGACCGGCGACTACCTGCGCTACGTCAAACCCTCGTTGCAGCCGTGGCTGATCGTCGCCGGACTGGTGATGATCGGGCTCGCCGGGTTCGCCATCGTCCGCGACATCCGCGCCGGGCAGGCCACCGACCAGCACGAGCACGGGAGCCGAAGCCCCTGGATGCTGCTGCTGCCGGTGTTCGCCATCTTCCTGATCGCCCCGCCCGCGCTGGGCTCGGACTCGGTCACCCGCGACCGCGCGGCAGGCGCACCTGCTGCCCCCAGCCAGGCCCGGTTCCCCCCATTGCCACCCGGTGAGGCGCCGATGCTGAGGATGTCGGAGTTCCTGACCCGCGTGGTCTGGGACGACACCGGCGAGCTCAACCACCGAACCGTCCGCCTGCAGGGATTCGTCGTCCACCCGACGCCGGAGACCACCCAGCTGGCCAGGATGCGGATCAGCTGCTGCGCGGCCGACGCCACCGCGGTCAAGATCGACCTCGCCAGTCCGCGGGCCGAAGGGCTCCCGGCCGACACCTGGATCGAGATCACCGGCCGCCTCCGCCCAGGCACGGCCACCGAAGCCAACGACTACGTCCCCACGGTCGACCCCATCACGATCCAGCAGATCCCAACCCCACCGGACACCTACGAGTACTAGGAAGATGGTGGGTGGTCAGCCTGCTCGGCGGTGCGGGTGGCGGAACCTGAGCGGCTCCGTGGACTCCGTGCGCCGCTCCTGATGTATGTCCAATACACGGCGTCCCGGCGTACTCGCCACGAAGCCGCTCAGAACCCGCGGCGGTGCAAGTGGCCAGGGTGGTGCAAGAGAATGCGGCTCCGCCGCATGTTGCAACAGCCCTAGAGGCCCTTCGCAGTGCAGTCGGGGCAGGTGCCGACGATCTCGACCGTGTGGCTGACGTCGGAGAAGCCGTGCTCCTGGCCGATGCGCTCGGCCCAGTTCTCCACCGGCGGGTCGGCGACCTCGACGGTGCGACCGCAGTGGCGGCACAGCAGGTGATGGTGGTGGTGGCTCGAACAGCGCCGGTAGACGGCCTCGCCGGAGGTGGTGCGCAGCACGTCGACCTCGCCGGCGTCGGCGAGCGTCTGCAGCGTTCGGTACACGGTCGTCAGACCGATGCCCTCGCCCTGTCGCCGCAGCTCCTCGTGCAGCTCCTGGGCCGAGCGGAAGTCGTTGACGTGGTCGAGCAACTGCGAGACCGCAGCCCGCTGCTTGGTGGCGCGCAGTCCCGGTACGCCTACGGTGGGCTCCTGGCCGGTGGTCACGCTGTCTCCGTCTCCTGTCCGCCGTCGTCCGCTTGGTCGCCCGTCCGTGCGCGGGCGGTCTCCTCGGCGTGCGTCGCCGCATCCACCACGATATGCGCCAAGTGCTCGTCGACCAGCCGGTACATGACCTCCCGGCCGTGCCGCTCGCCGAACACCACGCCCGCCGACTTCAGCACCCGCAGGTGCTGGCTGATCAGCGGCTGCGCCACGCCCAGCGCGTCGACCAGCTCGTGCACGCAGCGCTCCGACGTGCGCAGCTGCAGCACGATCGCGATGCGCACCGGCGCGGCCAGCGCGCGCAGCAGCTCACCCGCGTCGTGCAGGACCCGCTGGTCGCGCACCGGCACCGGCCGCACGTCGCGGTCCGGCGAGTGGACGTGGTCCTCCGGCCGGTCCGGACGCGGAGCGCTGCTCTGGCCGGGGGCCACGCCATGACGTTCCACGCTGACCATCCTACGGGTAGCAGGTGCGCGCCCCGATCGGTCGATGCCGGTGCGGTCACCCGCCGCGAGCGGGCGGTCCCGCAGCGCTCACGGCCCGGCCGGGATGCGGAACCCGCGCCATCGGTACGCTGGGAAACTCCAGCTCGAACGGCTGGTTCGATGTGTTTCCAGTGAAATCTCCGGAGTTGAACGTGCCCGCCGACCAGATCGACACGATCGTCAGCCTCTGCAAACGCCGAGGATTCGTCTTCCCGTCCGGCGAGATCTACGGCGGTACCCGGTCGGCCTGGGACTACGGACCGCTCGGCGTCGAGCTCAAGGACAACATCAAGCGCCAGTGGTGGAAGAACATCGTGCAGGGCCGCGACGACGTCGTCGGCCTGGACTCCTCGGTGGTCCTGCCCCGCCAGGTGTGGGAGGCATCCGGCCACGTCGGCGCCTTCCACGACCCGCTGGTGGAGTGCACCTCCTGCCACCGCCGCTTCCGCGCCGACCAGCTCGCCGAGGAGTACTCCGAGCGCACCGGCAAGGAGGTCA
Source organism: Saccharopolyspora terrae (assembly GCF_004348435.1). NCBI lineage: Bacteria > Bacillati > Actinomycetota > Actinomycetes > Pseudonocardiales > Pseudonocardiaceae > Saccharopolyspora > Saccharopolyspora terrae. The sequence goes on from NZ_SMKS01000076.1 coordinate 7,941, forward strand.
CCGAGGACGATCTCACCGACGTCCCGTGCCCGAACTGCGGCAACCGCGGCCAGTACACCGAGCCGCGCGAGTTCAACATGATGCTCAAGACCTTCCTGGGACCGGTGGAGTCCGAGGAGGGGATGCACTACCTGCGGCCCGAGACCGCCCAGGGCATCTTCGTCAACTTCGCCAACGTGATGACCACCGCGCGCAAGAAGCCGCCGTTCGGCATCGGCCAGATCGGCAAGAGCTTCCGCAACGAGATCACGCCCGGCAACTTCATCTTCCGGACCCGCGAGTTCGAGCAGATGGAGATGGAGTTCTTCGTCGAGCCCGGCGAGGATGAGCAGTGGCACCAGTACTGGATCGACCAGCGGATGAGCTGGTACACCGAGCTGGGCATCGACGCCAACAACCTCCGGGAGTTCGAGCACCCGAAGGAGAAGCTGTCGCACTACGCCAAGCGGACCGTGGACATCGAGTACCGGTTCCGCTTCGGCGGTCAGGAGTGGGGCGAGCTTGAAGGCATCGCCAACCGCACCGACTTCGACCTCACCACGCACTCCAACCACTCGGGCATCGACCTGACCTACTTCGACCAGGCCAGCAACTCCCGCTACCGGCCGTACGTGATCGAGCCGGCGGCGGGCGTGGGACGTCCGATGATGGCGTTCCTGATCGACGCCTACACCGAGGACGAGGCGCCCAACGCCAAGGGCGGAGTGGACAAGCGCGTCGTGCTCAAGCTGGACCGCCGCCTGGCCCCGGTGAAGGCCGCGGTGCTGCCGCTGTCGCGCAACGCCGAGCTCTCGCCCAAGGCCCGCGACGTGGCCGCGACGCTGCGCCGCAACTGGAACGTCGACTTCGACGACGCCGGTGCGATCGGCCGCCGCTACCGGCGGCAGGACGAGATCGGCACGCCGTTCTGCGTGACGGTCGACTTCGACACCCTGTCCGATCACGCCGTGACGGTGCGCGAGCGGGACACGATGAGCCAGGAGCGCGTGGCCATCGACAAGCTGGAGGAGTACCTGGGCGCCCGCCTGATCGGCTGCTGAGCCCGATGCGGAAGTCCGGAGCACCAGGTCGGTTTCGCTGCGGGCCCGGCCCGCTAGCGGCCTGTGGGGGATCTGCGAAGATGCCCCGGTGAGCGCACATCATCCCGCCCACCGGTCTCGGACCGGTCGCATCCTCTCGCGCGCCTTGGTCGGCGCGCTGCTGGTGGCGATCCTGGTGGTCGGCGGTACGGCGGTCCGCGTGTGGCAGGAGGCGCGCGCGGACGACCGGCAGCCGGTGGACATCGTGGTGGTGCTGGGTGCCGCGCAGTACCACGGCAAACCGTCGGACATCCTCGAAGCGAGGCTGGAGCAGGCCCTCGGCCTCTACGAGGACGGGCTCACCGACTACATCGTCACCGTCGGCGGCCGCAAGGCCGGTGACGCCTACACCGAGGCGCAGGCCGGCAAGAACTGGCTGGTGGACAACGGCGTTCCGCGCGACAAGATCGTCGACGTCGACGTCGGCAGCGACACCCTCGGCAGCATGCAGGCGGTGTCGGACCTGGCCGAGCAGCGCCGCTGGGACAGCGCGCTGATCGTGAGCGACCCGTGGCACTCGCTGCGGGCTAGGACCATGGCCAACGACATGGGACTCGACGCGTGGGCCTCCCCGGCTCGCTCGGGCCCGGTGGTGCAGACCCGCGAGATCCAGATGAAGTACATCGTCCGCGAGACGGGCGCCCTGCTCTTCTACCGGCTCACGCACGCCCCAGCAGAACTCAACGGCGACGGCCTCGGCTGAGCGTTGTCTCCGTGGTCGTTCTGCGTGGCGGTGCGGGTGGCGGGTTCTGAGGCGGCCCTCCTGCTCCGGGCGCGCCGACTCATGTATGCCCAATACACAGCGTCGACACGTCCTCACAGGAGAACCGCCTCAGAACCCGCGGCGGTGCCGGCTGAGTCCCACACCTGAAGCACGGCTATCGCCTCCCAGTTGACCTCCCTGTCGGGGTTGTGGCGTGGAAATGTCATGTTCGGGGCTTAGCCTCACTCCGATGAGCTCGAAACTGGTCGGGTACGGCGAGCACGACCTCCAGCGGCTGCACCCCGAGTCGCCGAAGGAGGCCGCGTCGTCGCATCCGGACGACCGCACCCCGTTCGCGCGCGACCGCGCTCGCGTGCTGCACTCCGCCGCGTTGCGCCGACTGGCGGGCAAGACGCAGGTGATGGGGCCGAACGAGGGCGCCGACGTGCCGCGAACCCGGTTGACGCACTCGCTGGAGGTCGCGCAGATCGGGCGGGGCATCGCCAGCGCGCTGGGCGCCGACCCCGATCTGGTGGACACCGCCGGTCTCGCCCACGACATCGGGCACCCACCGTTCGGGCACAACGGTGAGCGCGCGCTCAACGAGCTGGCGGCCGGGCACGGCGGGTTCGAGGGCAACGCGCAGACGCTGCGGATCCTCACCAGGCTGGAGCCGAAGGTCACCGATTCCGGCGAGATCGGGCGCGGCCTGAACCTGACCCGCGCCTGCCTGGACGCGGCGACGAAGTACCCGTGGCGCAAGCGCCCCGGTGAGATCAAGTTCGGCGTCTACGACGACGACCTGGAGGTCTTCGAGTGGCTGCGCGACGGCTCGCCGGATCACCGGCGCTGCCTGGAGGCGCAGATCATGGACTGGGCCGACGACGTGGCCTACTCGGTGCACGACGTCGAGGACGCGGTGATCTCCGGGCGGATCTCGTTGCGGGCGCTGACCGACCCGCAGGAGCGCGCCCAGATCGCGAAGCTGGCGGACGACCGGTTCCTGCGCAGCGGCGAGACCGCGCTGCTGGAGCAGGCGGCCGAGGAGCTGGTGCGCTGGCCGGTGGTGGCCGCGATCCTCGACTACGACGGGACGCTCTCGGCGCAGGTCGCGTTGAAGCGGCTGACCAGCGAGCTCGTCGGCCGCTTCGTGGCCGCGGCGGTCGGCGGCACGGTGGCGCGCTTCGGGCCGGGGCTGACCCGCTACCGCGCGGACCTGGTGCTGCCGGAGAGGGCCGTCGCCGAGGTGACGGTGCTCAAGGCGATGGCGGTGCGCTACGTGCTGCACGACGGCGACCGGCGGCGCATGCAGGCCAGGCAGCGGGAGCGGCTGGCCGAGCTCGTGGAGGCGCTGAGCGAGAGCGCACCGGATTCACTCGATCCGGTGATGCGCGATGCCTGGATGCGAGCTTCGGACGATTCGTCCCGATATCGGGTGGTTCTGGACCAGGTCGCGTCGTTGACGGATGCGCAGGCTGTGATCTGGCATGAACGCCATGTACACAGCGTGTCCAAACCATTGTGACGTTAATCCGAATGGGGGTGAATGGATCTCGGGTCGTCGGGGACAATCCTCACCCAGAGTGTCGACCGGCAGTTCTGTTGGCGGCATGTGCCCTGATCCCCGTACCGCGCGGCATCCCGAGCCGAGCGGCGGCGGCCCGTCGTTCCCCCGACGCCGGGCCGCGAGGAGACCCCGAATGCGCAACCGGCACTACATCCAGAAGCTCGTCGTCGGAGGCGAGCCGTACGTCAACGCGGACAACCTGGCCGACTGGATCAAAGATCTTCGCTGGCAGGACCCCGCGGGCCAGCGAGCCGCCGAGTACATCGCCCAGGAGCTCCGCCTCATGGGCCTGAGCGATATCGAGGAATCGCTCCGCTGACCCTCCCGCTTCTGCCGGTCGGTTCGCTCGGGCAGCGGAACCTGACACGCCTTCTGGACTCCGCGCAGCCGTTCCTGTCGCAGGCACGGAGCGCTCAGCAGAAGGCGTGTCAGCACCCGCGGGTGCGCCGACCGGCAGCGGAACGGGAAATCCGGCTAGAAGCCGGGAGCGTTCGCGGACGGGCCCGCGCGCCGCGCTCTGGCAGACTCGGGATCAAGCCCGAGTCTCCTCGACGCGGAACGGAGCCCTGCGGACGTGAACGATCACCTCGACTTCGCCCTGGCACTGCACGAGAAGCTTGCTCCGCCGCCGACCAAGACCTTCTGCTGGTCGCCGTACTCGGTGAGCAGCGCCCTCGGGCTGGCGGCCACCGCGACCGGTGGCAACACCAGGGAAGAGCTCGTCGCCGCGTTGCGCGACGAGCCTGCGAACCTGCTGGAACTGCTGGGCTCGGCCGCGGAGCTCTCCCCGGCTTCGGGTGAGCAGCCGGTGCTGGCGGTCGCCAACACCCTCTGGGCGCACGCGGACCTGCCGATCGAGGAGTCCTACCGGCTGGCGCTCAAGGACTGGCCCGGCAGCGCGGTGCGCAACGCCCCGTTCCAGGACGACCCGGAAACGGCCCGCGAGCTGATCAACGCCGACGTCGCCGAGACGACCCGGGACCTCATCCCGGAGCTGCTGCCGACCGGTGCGGTCCACCCGCAGACCGTCGCGGCCCTGGTCAACGCCCTCTACCTGAAGGTCTCCTGGCGCGAGGCGTTCGAGAAGACCAAGACCACCCAGCGCCCGTTCCACGCCCCTGACAGCGAGCGCGACGTGCCCACCATGACCGCCGCGCGAACCCTCGGCCACGCCGCCGCCGACGGCTGGCAGGCGATCGGGCTCCCGGCCGCCGGGGGAGTGGAAGCGGTCGTCCTGCTCCCCGACGACGACCTGGCCACCGCCGAAGCCGGGCTCACCACCGAGCGCCTGACCGGTCTGCTCGGCGCGCTGGAGCAGCGCAAGGTCGAGTTGTTCCTGCCGCGCTTCAAGGTCTCCGGCGGCGCGGAGCTCACCGAACCGCTCGGCGAGCTGGGCGTGCGGGACCTGTTCACCCCGGCCGCCGACTTCACCCCGCTGACCGACCGGTCGCTGCGCGTTTCGGAGGTGCTGCACGAGTCGGTGCTCGACGTCGACGAAGCGGGCCTGGAAGGCGCTGCGGCGACCGCGATGATGATGCGGCTGACCGCCGTCGTCCGGGAACCCGAACCGGTGCGCGTCGAGGTGGACCGCCCGTTCCTGTTCCTGGTGCGCCACCGCGACAGCGGTGCGCTCTACTTCCTGGCCCGCATCACCGATCCGAGTTGAGCTGTCACGCTCCGGCGACCTGTCTCGTCACTCCGGTGACGAACCCCGAAAACCGGGGTGGCGAGGAGGGAGCGAGCACATGCCGCGCATTCCGGGCGTGCCCACCAGCGAAGCGAACCTGCTGACCAGGCTCACCTACCGGTTCTCCCGGCGCCGCTACGGCGCGGTGCTGGATCCGCTGGCCGTGGTCGCGCACCACCAGGGCCTGATGATGGCCACCGGCCTGTCGGAGATGGCGGTGGAGAAGGCGGCCAAGGCGCTGCCGGCGAACCTGCGCGAGCTGGCGGTCTACCGGGTGGCCACCAAGATCGGCTGCTCGTGGTGCGTCGACTTCGGCACGATGTTGCAGCGCAACGAGGGCCTGGACGTCGACCGCCTCAAGGAGATCGACGACTACCAGACCTCGGAGAAGTACTCGGAGATGGAGCGGCTGGTGATCGCCTACGCCGACGCGATGACCGAGCAGCCCATGCAGGTCACCGACGAGCAGGTCGCCGAACTCGACCGGCGCCTCGGCCACAAGGGGATGGTCGAGCTGACCTACATGATCGCCGTGGAGAACCAGCGCACCCGCATCAACCACGCGCTGGGCCTGACCGCGCAGGGCTTCACCAGCGGAGAAGCCTGCCGAGTGCCGATGCCCTAGAACTCCACGCGAGTCAGCTTGTCCGGGTTGACGATGTCGAACACCTCCGCCGTCCGTCCGTCGCGGACGGCCAGCGTGAACACCCGAGGTGCCACCTCGGCGTCGTCGCCCGGCAGCATCACGCCTAAGTCGCCGTTGACCAGCACCGGGCGCGCCGCGCCGAGCAGCTCGGCGCCGTACTTGTCGATGAGCCCGACGGCGAAGCGCGCCACCTTGTCGGCGCCGACGACCGGCCGCCGCGCGGTGCGGGCCTTGCCGCCGCTGTCGCCGTAGACGGTGGCCGAGGGGTGCAGCAGCCGGGTGAGCGCGGCGAGGTCCTTGGCGGCCACCGCGGTCAGGAAGTCCTCCAGCACCCGCTGCTGCTCGGGCAGCGGGACCCGCTCCGGCGGGGCGGCGTCGACCATCGCCCGGCGCGCCCGCGAGGCGTGCTGGCGCGCGGTGGGGACGCTGCACCCCAGCACCTCGGCGATCTCGGCGAAGGGCACTTCGAAGCCGTCGTGCAGCACCAGCGCGAGCCGTTGGTCCGGCGGCAGCTCGTGGAGCACCCGCATCGCCGCCATCCGCAGGTCGGCCTGACCGGCCACGATGTCACCCGGATCGGAATCCACGGCGCTCACCAGCGGTTCCGGCAGCCACGGGCCGACGTAGCTCTCGCGCCGCACGGCGGCCGAGCGCATCCGGTCCAGGCACAGCCTGCTCACCACGGTGGTCAGCCAGCCGCCCAGGTCGCGGATCTCGTCGTGATCGGTGTCGGTCAGCCGCAGCCAGGCGTCCTGCACAGCGTCCTCGGCGTCGGCGAGTCGTCCGGTCAGCCGGTAGCCGAGGCCGATCAGGCGGCTTCGGTGCCGGTCGAACTCCGCGGCGAGCGTGCTGGTGTCAGGCCTCACGCGATCGATTCTGCCGCACCGAGCGGACACCCGGTCGTGGCCGATCTCTTTGGCCCTAGACTGGGTGACGTGACAGGCAGGATCCGGGAGAGCGACATCGCCGAGGTGCGCGATCGCAACCGGATCGACGACGTGGTCGGCGAGTACGTCGCTCTGCGCAACGCCGGTGGTGGCGCGCAGAAGGGCCTGTGCCCGTTCCACGACGAGAAGACGCCGTCGTTCAACGTCCGCCCCAGCCACGGGACCTTCCACTGCTTCGGCTGCGGTGAGGGCGGCGACGTGATCGCCTTCATGATGAAGATCGAGCACCTCGGCTTCGTGGAATCCGTGGAGCGGCTGGCCGACCGGGTCGGTCTCCAGCTGCAGTACGAGGGCGGCACGCCGGGTCCGAAGCGCGACCGCGGCAGCCGCTCGCGCATGGTCGAGGCGCACCGCCTCGCCGCCGAGTTCTACGCCGAGCAGCTGCGCTCGCCCGAGGCCCAGCCGGCCCGCGAGTACCTGACCACGCGCGGTTTCGACGAGGCCGCCGCCCAGCGCTTCGGCTGCGGCTTCGCGCCCAGCGGCTGGGACAAGCTCACGAAACTGCTGCTGACCAAGGGCTTCGAGGTCGACGAGCTGATCAAGTGCGGCCTGTCCCGCGAGGGCAGGCGCGGTCCGATGGACCGCTTCCACCGGCGGTTGCTGTGGCCGCTGAAGGACCTCGGCGGTGACGTCGTCGGTTTCGGCGCGCGGCGGATCTTCGACGACGACCCGATCGAGGCGAAGTACGTCAACACCTCCGCCACGCCGATCTTCAACAAGTCGCAGGTGCTGTTCGGCATCGACCTCGCCAAGCGCGAGATCGCCAAGCGCAGGCAGGCCGTGGTCGTCGAGGGCTACACCGACGTGATGGCCATGCACCTGGCGGGCGTGCCCACCGCGGTCGCCTCCTGCGGCACCGCGTTCGGCGACGAGCACATCTCGGTGCTGCGGCGGCTGATGATGGACGACGACGCCTTCCGCGGCGAGGTCATCTTCACCTTCGACGGCGACGAGGCCGGGCAGAAGGCGGCGATGAAGGCGTTCGACGGTGAGCAGCAGTTCGCCGGCCAGACCTACGTGGCCATCACCCCGGACAACATGGACCCGTGCGAGCTGCGCGAGGCCCAGGGCGACGCTGCCGTGCGCGACCTGGTGGCCCGGCGCAGGCCGCTGTTCGAGTTCGCCATCCGCAGCCTGCTCACCGACTACGACCTGGACTCCGTGGACGGCCGCGTCGCCGCGCTCAAGCGCACGGTCCCGCTGATCGCCCAGATCAAGGACCCGGCCAGCCGCGACGGGTACGCGGCCCGGCTCGCCTGGTGGGCGGGCTGGAACGACGAGAACCAGGTGGTCAAGCGGGTTCGGGAGAGCTCCGGCGCCCCGGTCCGCAAGCAGCGCCGCCCGCGCCGCGAGGAGAACCAGCAGTCGCTGGGCATGGACGTCGAGCTGCCGCAGCGCCCGCCGAGGCACGATCCCCGCTGGTTGCAGCGGGAGGCCATCAAGGCGGCTCTGCAGGTCCCGGCCCTGGCCGGTCCGCTCTACGACTCGCTGCCCGCCGAGGCGTTCACCGAGCCGGTCTACGCCGAGGTGCAGAAGGCGTTGCTGGCCGCGGGCGGCACGGCCTCCGGGCTGAGCGGGGCAGGCCTGGTCGACGCGGTCGCGCAGCAGTGCGAGAGCCAGATCGGCGCCCGGCTGTGCACGCAGCTGGCGGTCGAGGCGCTGGAGTGGACCACCGAGGACGACCCGCGCTACGTGAGCGCGATCATCGCCCGGCTGCAAGAACGGCTGGTCAGCAGGCAGATCGCGGACATCAAGTCCAAGGTCCAGCGGATGTCGCCGCTGGAGGACGCCGAGGAGTACAACGCCCTGTTCGGCGACATGGTCGCCTTGGAGGGCTACCGCAAGGCACTGCTGGACCAGGCGATGGGAACGACTCTGTGATCAAGAGGCTGCTGGCGAAGTTGAGCGGAACCGCCGAGGTCCCGGCGGACTTCCCGGGCAGCCTCGACCCCGATGAGCACGTCCTGTCCGTCGGGCCCTGCGAGGACGGCTCGGTGGTGGCGACCCACCTGGGCCTCTGGCTCCCGGAGGGTCGCAGGGTCGGCTGGCACCTGATCAGCAAGGCGGCCTGGGGCGGTGGCGTGCTGACCGTGACCGAGGCCGAGGAGACCCGGCACGTCGACGGTGCGGTCTACCTGCGCGACCTGCGGCCTCAGCGCCTGGTGCTGACCGGCGAGAGCCGGCTGCCCGACGTGGTCCACGAGCGCGTCAACCGCTCGATCCGGTCCCGCCATCACCGGGACCTGCCGGGCGGTGGCGCCTGGTTCATCCAGCGCAAGGTTCCCGGGCGCAACGGCATCGAGCTGCAGATCCGGCCCGATCAGGGCACGGACGAACCGGCGCTCGACCGCCTGGTCGGCGCGCTGGTGGAGAGCTTGCGGCAGTCCCGCGACCTGCCTTCCTGAGTTCGTTCCACCTCGAACCGTCCTCGACGCGATCGAACGCCCGGTATACGGTACGGGCGTACTGCTAGCGGAGGTGGCGGCATGTGGGATCCCGGCGAGTACCTGACCTTCAGCGATCAGCGCGACCGCCCGGCTTTCGACCTGATCGCCAGAGTGCGCGCCGAGAGTCCCAGGCGGGTCGTCGATCTCGGATGCGGTGCGGGGAACCTGACCTCGCTGCTCACCGGCCGCTGGCCGCGCGCTGAGCTGGAGGCGCTGGACTCCTCCGAGGAGATGGTCGCCGAGGCCCGCTCGCGGGGCGTGCCCGCGCGGGTCGAGGACGTCCGGGACTGGAAGCCGCAGCCGGACACCGACGTCGTGCTGTGCAACGCGGTCCTGCAGTGGATCCCGGATCACGTCGAACTGCTGCACCGCTGGCTGTCCGAGCTGCCCAGCGGCGCCTGGTTCACCTTCCAGGTCCCCGGCAACTTCGACGCCCCGTCGCACGCCACCATCCGCGAGCTGGCCGCGGAGCAGCGCTGGCGCGGCAAGCTCGACGGGGTGCTGCGCCACGACGACGTCGTGCGCGGCCCGCTGGACTACGCCGACGAGCTGGCCGATCCGGACGTCGAGGTCGACGCTTGGGAGACGACCTACGTGCACGCGCTGCGCGGCGACAACCCGGTCCTGGAGTGGGTGAGCGGGACCGCTCTGCGCCCGGTGCGAGCGGCATTGGACGACGAGGAGTGGGCCGAGTTCCGAACCGAGTTGTCCCATCGCCTCTCGATCGCCTATCCGAAACGGCCCGACGGCGTGACCTGGTTCCCGTTCCGCAGGGTCTTCGTCGCCGCTCACTGCGCGTGACCTGCACAGATGTTCGTGCTGAAGAAAATCGGGGGGTGCCGTGAAACGCCTTTCGGGCATCCGCTAAAGTAGTTCCCGTCAGCGCGAGGGAGCGCCGACTACAAGAGAACATTCCTCCGTAGCTCAATCGGCAGAGCATTCGGCTGTTAACCGAAGGGTTACTGGTTCGAGTCCAGTCGGAGGAGCGCAAAGCCCAGGCCAACGGTCTGGGCTTTTTCGTTCACACCTCCCGCGGGGATGCGGGCCTGGGTCGGCCGGGTGTTCGGGTGTGGCTACCGTGTTCGGTCGTGGCCAAGCTCTACTTCCGATACGGGGCGATGAACTCCGGAAAGTCGACCGCGCTGATCCAGGTCGCGCACAACTACGCCGAACGCGGGCAGCGCGTCTTCGTGGTCAAGCCCGAGATCGACACCAAGAGTCCCGAGGTGCTGTCGCGCATCAACGTGACGCGGGAGGTCGATCTCGTCTGCGACGCCGACACCGCAGTCCGGGGCGTCGTGCTGGCGGCGGGGGCGCCGGACTGCGTGCTCGTGGACGAGGCGCAGTTCCTCACCGGCGAGCAGGTCGAGGACCTGTTCCGGTTGGCGGTGCTCGACGGGATCCCGGTGATCGCCTACGGGCTGCGCAACGACTTCCGCACCCGAGGCTTCCCGGGGAGCCTGCGGCTGATGGAGCTGGCGCACTCCATCGAGGAGCTCAAGACGATCTGCCGCTGCGGTCGCAAGGCGACGCTCAACGCGCGCACCGTCAACGGCGAGTTCACCCAGGACGGCAGCCAGGTCGCTATCGAGGGCGACGTCGGCTACGAATCCATGTGCGGCACTTGCTATCTGCGCAAGGTCGGCACGTTCGAGTGACCGCTGGCGCGCGGAACTCCCCAGGAGAGCGGAGCGTTCACCGGTGGGCAAGACGTTCGGGAACGGGGGAGTCGTCGTGGCGTACGAGTACAAGGTCGTGGAGCTCCGCGAGAAGTGGCTCGGCGGCAAGATGTCCGGTGACAAGTTGGAGAAGGTGCTCAACGACCACGCGGGCGAGGGCTGGCAGCTCAAGGCGATCACCGGCGCCGACGTGCGGGGCCGCGTGGGTCCGGGAGGCGTCGAGGGACTGCTGGTGACCTTCGAGCGCCAGGTCTGAGCTAGAGCCAGTTCCGGCGCTTGAAGATGGCGTAGAGGCTGAGGCAGACCATGAGCATCAGCAGGAGCGCGAACGGGTAGCCCAGCGACCAGTGCAGCTCCGGGATCACGTCGAAGTTCATCCCGTAGACCGTGCCGATCAGCGTCGGGGCGAACAGGATCGCCGCCCACGAGGAGATCCGCTTGATCTCCTCGTTCTGCGCGTAGCTGGCCTCGGTCATGCGCTTCATCTCCTCGTTCTGCGCCTGCGTGACCAGCGTGGCGTTCACGGTGAGGATGTTGTCGAGCATCTGCCGGAACCCGTCGACGCGCTCGGCGACGGTCGTGGCGTGGTCGGCGACGTCGCGCAGGTAGCGCTGCAGCTCCTCGTCGATCTGGTACTTCTCGAACCCGGCCTCCAGGCTGCGCAGGATCGCCAGCAGCGGCCGGGTCGCGCGCTGGAACTCGATGACCTCGCGGGACAGCTCGTAGATGCGCCGCGACACGTGCGGCTCGGAGTCGAAGACCTCGGTCTCGATCTCGTCGATGTCGTTCTGCAGCCCGGCGATGACCGGCGCGTACCCGTCCACGACGTGGTCGAGCACCGCGTAGAGCACGGCTTCGGGACCGCGACGGAGCAGGTCCTGGTCGGTCTCCATCCGCCGCCGCACGACGGACAGGTCGGGGGCCTGGCCGTGGCGGACGGTGAGCACGAAGTTCGGACCGACGAACAGGTGCAGCTCGCCGAAGCTGACCTCCTCGACGTCGTCGAGGTAGGTGGCCGCGCGCAGCACGACGAACAACGTGTCCCCGTACCGCTCGATCTTCGGCCGCTGATGCGCGACGATCGCGTCCTCGACCGCGAGCTTGTGCAGGTCGAACTCGTCGGCGGCGGCCAGCAGCTCCTCTTCGGCCGGCCGGTACAGGCCGATCCAGGCCATCGTCCCGTCCGCGCCGGGAAGCTGCCGGTAGGTCTCGCCGAGGCTCTCCGGAGTGGCGATGCGGACGCCGTGGCGGTAGATGGCGGTGTCGATCAGCGGCCGGTCGGCCAGCGGCCGCTCGTCGGCGGCGCGGGGGTCCATCGAGTGCTCGGGCGCGGATTCCCGATGGGGCGTCACCGGCTCGGGATGCCGGCCGCGCCTGCGCAGCGGGCGGGGGCGCCATTCGGGCACGGGGACCTCCCGAGGTCGTCGGGCCAGGTGATCGCTTCGAGCGTACCCAGCGGCGCCAGGTGCGTGCTGGTTCCGGGCAGACGTCACAGCCGCCGCGACCAGCGGGTCGCGGCGGCTGCGTGCGGTGCTGATCAGGGCTTGCGGGCGACTCCCGCCCAGACGACCGAATCGTTCGGGCTGTCGAACTCGATCACGGGCGCGTTCTCACCGGTTTCCTCCGGGTGCCACAGGGGAGTCCAGGTGCAGCCCGGCTCCACGAGTTCGTAGTCGCCGAAGAAGGATTCGATCTCGTCGTGCGGACGCCAGATCACCGGTGTCGCCGACTTGTCGTACATCTTGCCGAACTCGGCCATCTCCCGCTTGCGCTTGTCCGGCACGTCGTCGGCGGTGCCGTGGGTGATCACCAGGTAGGAGCCCTCGGGCATCAACTCGCGGAAGCGCGCGACGGACTGCGGGCCGATGTCCTCGCCGTTCGGGCCGGGCTGGGTCACGTGCAGGACGGCGATCAGGAGTAACGCGACCGGTTGCTCGACGTCGATGACGCCGCTGTCCTCGATCTGCTTCCACAGCTCGTCGGGTTCGCGCAGGTCGGCGTGCAGCACGCAGTGCCTGTCGGTGACCTCTTCCTCTTCGAGCAGGATGCGCGAGTGCGCGACGGCCACCGGCTCGTTGTCGACGTAGACGCAGTTGGCGTCGTCGACGAGCTCATCGGCGACCTGGTGGGTGCTGCCCATCGTCGGGACGCCGGAACCGATGTCGATGAACTGCCGAATCCCCTGCTTGCAGAGGTAGCGCACCACGCGGTGCAAGAACAGGCGGTTGGCCTTGGCAGCGGGAGCGACGAACGGGTAGCGCTCCAACGCCTTCTCACCGAAGACGCGGTCGACCGCGTAGTTGGCCCGTCCGCCGAGGTAGTAGTCGTAGACCCGGGCGACGTTGGGGTGTTCCAGGTCCACGCCCTCCGGCGCGAACATCTCCGCCTTCGACTGACTCACGGTTCAACCCCTTCGCGGTACGCGTACTGCCGTAACTCATCGTAGCGATCACGTCACGCTCACTTGCGGCCGTAGTCTGCCACCGAACAGGTGTCCGGTCATGCACCCATCAGGTTGAATCCCTTCCGGTTAGCGGGAGCCCCGGACGGACGACCGCATTCCCTCCGGCGGTCCGGCGATGTTGCTCGCAGGGCTCGGAAGAATCGCGGAATCGCATCGGTGACGCTCGTTCCCGACCCCGGGAGTTCTCTCCTCGAATTCGCATTCGAACCAGGTCGATCGATTCCGAACGCGAATCGGGGTGCGATCGCGAACGTTGTTCGATGCCCGATCGGCGGTTTCGGCGCAGTGCCACCCGGACGAAGATCAAAGGTGGCGGATGCGAGAATCTTGGTGTGGGCGGCGGTGTTCCAGCGTGGCGGCACCCCGGTCCACCAGCATCGCCGGTCCGCACGCCGCGGACCGCCGGCCGGATAACGATCCAGGGTCGAAACGCGCGATGACGTCCTGATTCGGCTCGCGGCCGACGGTTCTGGTGCGGATGATTCGTGCCAAGCCCTCGCGGTGCGCGGAGCCGCAGGGGCCGACCGCGTTGGATGATTCGATCGATTTCCGACCGAGACGAATTCGTGATGCGATTTGGCGCAACGGTTTTCCGTTCGCGCTTCGTCCCTCGAATGAAGGTGGTCGTCCGAGGGAACTGACAAGGGACGGGGGAGTCAGATGTCCGCACCAGGGATCGGCAAGGAACCGCACTTCACGCTGCCCGATCTGGATTCGGTGAGCAAGCTGCCGAAACCGATCAAGGCGGTCGTGTACTTGATCATCATGTCCGTGCTGACGGTGGCCGCGCTCGGGGCGCTGATGGCCACCATCGCGATCATCGGTCAACTTTCGGGGGCGTTCGACATCTTCCGCCTGCTCGGCTGAAGAGATCGGCAGCTCCTTCGAAGGCCCGGCGCACCCCACAGGCGCCGGGCCTTCATCATGCCCGGGCCGATCACTGCGGTCGCGGGCCGCCGCGGCGCCCCTGATACTCGTGCGTCCCTGGTGCGTCCGAGGCGGAGGAGCGGTGATGAGCAGACCGATCGCGACCACTGCTCTCGCGGTGGCGCTGCTCGCCTGCGAGGGCGCGCCGACCGAGATGACCCCGCCGCCCGCCCCGACCGAGTCGCGCGTGGAGCGGGGGACCGCCGGCGAAGAATTCCAGCAATTCCAGCAAGATTCCGGATACCCGCACTCCGTCGAGGAATATGACGAGCTGCCGGGATATCTGCAATGTGGCACGGCCTGCGGCCAAGAACCGACCAGCGGCGAACAACAACGCGCTCACCTGTGCCAACGCGGTGCGATCGATCCGTCGGAGTGCTGATTCCGACTCCGCTCGCGAAGATCGGTAGACCAACCGACGCAACCCCGATGCGCTGCTTTTTCCGCCGTTCCGCCCATTATCACGATGGGCCGTCCGGCGGGAACACCCGGCGACCTCGCTCTGTGACGCCCTCGATACGATCGCCGATACCGAGCACCCCACGGGGCAGTAGCTCAGCTGGTCAGAGCAGCGGACTCATAATCCGTCAGGTCGTGGGTTCAAGTCCCACCTGCCCCACGTATTCGCAGGTGAAACATGTGGCGGGGAAAGGGCGGAGAGATCATCTCGACACTTTCCCCGCACTTCAATTCCTGAACCACCTGATCTCTGATCCGGTGTTCTGCGGCGTCGAGATCCTCGCGGGCTCAAGCCGATCAGCGATGTCGCGGGCGGAAAGCTCCGAGTCGCGCGAGATCGTCGGGTCCGGGTTCTCGGTCGTTGCCGGCAGCGACCAGGTAGGCGCTGCCGAGCACGAGGGCGCATCCGAGGACTTGCAGGGACGAGGGCACCTCTCCGAGCGCGACGGCGCCCAGCAGGAGAGCTCCGACGGGAGTGGGCAGCAGGAGGGCGGAGCCCACCTCGACGCGCAACCGGGGGCTTCCCGCGGCGACGAGCAGCCAGCCGAGCACCTGGCCGCAGAGGGCGGTCAGGGCGAGCCAGCCGAGCGGTTCCCAGCCCGGTGCCGCGTCGAAACCGCCCCACATCGTGCCGGTCACTGCCGCGAACGCGGCAGCCGAAGCCATGATGATCAGATAGGACTGGACCAGGGGTCGGTCGGGGCCACCGCGACGCAGCAGGAACAGGAACCCCGAGCAGCACAGCGCGGCCAGAACCGCGTGGACCGTGCCCGCCACCGGGGCCGAACCTGTCGTTCCGGTCTCGAAGACACCGCCGGCTCTTCGTCCACTGTGGGCCCGTTGCCGAGAACCCTTGCTGGGATCGACGTTGCCGCTCGAGCGCAACTGCTTGGCAGCGACGTGCTGAAGACGGCAACCGGGCAGGCGCAGTGAACGGAGTCGGGAGGAGTTCGTCGAGATCGAGCGCCTCGGGGGTGCTTCGGCGCGGTCTACGCGGTGAAGGGGCTGCGGAGATCGAGCATTCCGGCTTCGCTGTGATCGGCGACCGGTTGTGCGTGCTCTTCGATGGCGGCGGGCTCTGGCTCGACGAACTGGACCGGGGCGATCTCGTCCGGAGCGGCCTGCCTGGGTGCCGGTGTCCCGGAGGACACGGGTGTTGCGGTGGTTATGAGAAACCTTCCTGATAGCAGCGCGCCGGCTGCTCGCCCGAAGGCGAGCAGCCGGCGGCATTCATGCGTGCGAGGCTCAGACGCGAACCGAGCTGGCCTGCGGGCCCTTCGGGCCCTGGGTGACCTCGTAGGTGACCTGCTGGTCCTCTTCGAGGCTGCGGAACCCGCTGGCGTCGATGGCCGAGTAGTGGACGAAGACGTCCGGGCCACCGTCGTTGGGGGCGATGAAGCCGAAGCCCTTTTCAGCGTTGAACCACTTCACAGTTCCCTGTGCCATGTCTGTCTCCTCCTGGGAGCTGGAGCGTTTGACGGGAGCCCACACTTCGTGGGAGCCCGGGCCGGGGATCTCGAACGGCGGCTTTCCAGCTACAACCACGGACAAGCTGCTCGCTCGCATCACATCCTGCGAGCGTGCGCAAACACGAACCCAGAAAAACAACGACCAGGGCCAAGCTTACACACCACCCGCGGCGGGCTCATCGGACATCGGGCTGTCCACTCTTTTGGGGGAACGTGTGAAGCCGTGAACAGGCTTTTCCGTTTCAGTGCAGACTGACAAATTCTTCGGCGCGCCGGGACGGCCGCGAGAATTCCGCCTCGTGGAGTCCCGTCGCTCGCTGCGGTCCCAGCACGGGCCGCCCCAGGAGGCGCTGAGGCGCCGCGGGGCCGGTGGCCGAGGGGTGCGCCCGAAACCGCTGGTGCCGCGGCGATCCAGGACGCCTAGGTGTACTGACCTGAGAGGTTGGTTACGCGGCTGGCGGGTGGGCCGCCGATGCTGGTGTGGTGGCGGTGATGGTTGTAGCCGTGTAGCCAGCCGGGCAAGGCGGCGCGCCGTTGGGTCTCGGTGCTGTA
>NZ_SMKS01000167.1:0-365 GCF_004348435.1 Saccharopolyspora terrae
CGCTGCGGCGAAGTCCGAGCCCCGTCCGATGGACACCCGAATCGGCCGCTGACGGCCTCCGCAGAGCGGCCCCCACCCGGAAGAGCTGGTCCTCCCGCCGGGTGGGGGCTTTGCGAATGTCGCGCGAGGTTCGAATCCACCCACGCGGCCGGGCGTGTCTGCGCAGGTCAGCGCCGCGCGCTCGGCTTGGTCGTCGAATTTCGCGCGAAATTCGAGTCGAAACTTCCGGACTCGAATTTCGCGCGAAATTCGAACAGGGCGGGTCAGCGCTGGGCGGCGCGCTCCGGGACGTTGGCCATCTCCACGGCTTCCGCGACCGACGAGGCGGAGCCGCCGAACTGGCGAACGGCCTGGTAGTACAGGTC
>NZ_SMKS01000077.1:0-24544 GCF_004348435.1 Saccharopolyspora terrae
CAGCTCAAAAACTGGCGCATCCTGCGCAAACTACGCTGCTGCCCCTACCGGGCCGGACGCATCGCCAAGGCCATACACGCCCTGCTGAACTACGAACTCACCGCCACAGCAGGATGAAAAAGGCTCATTGATTCATGTTTCAAACGGTGCCCGAAGCGCTCAGAAACCGGTGGGCACCGGGGCGACCTCCGGGAGCGAACTGGGAGCCGGGCGCGACTCCCAACGCCGCCTAGAGTCGGTCAGACGCTGCGGTGCGCGGGCGAAGGACCACCGATGACCTGCTGCAACGGGTTCGCCCTCGCGAGTCAAAAGGAGCCGATCTATGTTGTGGTCCCAGGTGTCGCGGGGTTCGATTCCCATCACTCACCCTTTAGAAGGACCGCTCCTTGTATTGAGGTGATCTCAGTGGATTCGGTTGTGTTCGTGGTGGGTGAGTACGAGTGCGGCTTGGACGATGTTTCCGATTTTTCGGGGGCTGGCGGCGATGCGTTGCAGGGTGCGCCAGCGGCCGGTGAGCAGGGCGAATCCGCGTTCGCCCAAGGCACGCAGGCTGCGTAGGAGCAGGTTGTAGGTGTGGTTTGTCGGCATCGAGGGGGCGGCCTCGCCCGGTTGTGGAGCGCTTGATGACGGTGTGGACTCCGGCGCCGGCGCCCTGGTAACCGCCGTCGGCGAGGGTGGGCAGGTCGAGTTGGGAAGCGGCCCAGTACAGCGCGCCCAGGACGTGTTGTTGGGCAGCGGTGATGTCGTGGACCGAGCCGGGCTCGACCGGTGAGACCCAGATCGGGAACCCGTCCGGGGTGGTCAGTGCCTGGATGTTGCCGCCTTGTGCGCGGTGTTTCCCGGAGTACCACCGGTCGATCGTGGTGCCTTTGACGCTGGTGGTCTTCTCACTGATGCGGTCACAGGTGAAAAGCTTGCCGTCCAGGATCACATACAGTGCGTCGTCGTTGCGGGCTTGGCGCAGGGCCTGATGCAGGTCCGGGGTCTGGGCCGCCAGCACCTCGATGACCTCGTCGATATACCGGTATCCGGTCGCGCGGGAGATGTTGTTGTCCCGGGCCAGTGCCGGGATGGCGGTGCGCTCACGAAACCACCGCAAGCCCATCACTGCCTGCTTGAACGTCGACAACACCCGCCGCCCGAGCCCAGTTCCACGACGTCGGCGCTCCTCAGCAAGCAGCCCGCTGAGGTAGAGGGCAAGTTCGTCGGCGACATCAAGCGTGGCACGATAAGTGATCACGTGGGGTCCTGGTCCTGTGAAGAATGATCTTGTGGTGAGACCTCTTCTATCAGGACCCCACGCCCACACCCCTCCAGGCACTCAGCCCCAACCCACTGAGATCACCTCACTGAAAAGCGGGCCCTCTTCTTTCTTTGGAATTCTTTTGGGTTTGGTCTTGTTCTAACGACAAGACTCCGTGGTGGTCTTGTGGTCTTGCTTGGCGGTGCCAGTAGTGGAACCTGAAGTCCGGCCATCGCGATTGGGCCATCGGGTCGAATCCTCCGCGTCTCAGCCGACGTTTCCTCCGTGGTCACGTGCGTGTCCTGTGGTAGTGGATCTTCCAGGAGGAGCGCGATGCTTGCAGGAAGCAGCTAGTGCTTGTTGTGGTCGTGGGGGTAGGTGGTGGTGTTCAAGATTGAGAGGCGGGAGTTGAACGGCAGGACCACCGGCTCGTGAGAGCTGTCCTCCCAGCCGAACATGTGTCCGATGGAGCGCTTTTCCCGAAGATCGACCAGCAGAACGGCCTCGACGGTCATGACCTTCTCGGTCCAGAAGAACAGGTAGAGGTCTTCGGCCACGTCGAAGGTCATGCATCGCTCTGTGTCAGCCATGCCTTGTTCACCGCCGCGGACGCAGTGCCAGGTGAATGCGCCGGGCGTGAGGTAGATGTGCTCGTATGCCTCGGAGTCGCTGTATCGGTAGTAGATGCGTCTGCCGACGAGCTCGCTGGAACGCGGGTGAGCGGGTGCGTTCGGGTGTGGTGGCATGGATGAAATCCGTTCACCGCGGACCTTGTCCTCACCCGTGACGAAAGTCGAGAATCCGCTCGTGGTGACATCGGTGGTCGTGTTGTGGACGAACGTGGAGTTCCGGGCCTCGATTCCGTCGCCGACGACGAAGTCGACGATGAAGATGCCCTCCCGGGCCTCGATGGCCTTGTAGGTGGCAGTCCCCGTCGTTGCGCCCTGTGCGGCGTCGCTCTTCCAGTGCAGCGTGGTCGCCGTTTGGAACATGTGCTCGGTGGTGGAACCGTTCTCATCGAGGAGAACGATCGATGAGCCGGCCAGGGAAGGCGACGCGACGAGTGCTTGTTCCCCGAGCCCTTCGAGCATCGTTGAGACCGCGGGCCACTCGTCCTCGGGGACGTAGTCGACGATGGGCGTAGAAGCCATTTCCCTCTCTGGAGTGCGCGAACTCTTGGTGCCGTTCAGACGCCGGCGGAAGTGGCGCGCGAGGCCGGGTGTCGCACGCGTTGGTCGCCCACCACTTCGGCAGCCGTGATTCGCTCCTCACCGAAGCCCTTCGCTTCTCGCTGAGCAACAGCGTGGCGTCCATCAGCGCCAAGCCCGGCAGCGGCGACTTGGACGCGCTGTTCGATGGCTTGTCCGGATTCATTGACGAGTGCCCGGATGACCTGGCGTTTCAGTTCGAGCTGATCCTCGAATCCAGGCGTCGCACCGAACTGCATCCATACGTCGAGGCCATCTACGACGCCTACATCGGCGCGATTCCTGTCGAGCTGGAACGTGCCGGAGCGCAACCTGATGAGGCGTTGAGCCGACTCGTCTACGCGGCTGCCGACGGGCTCGTGTTCGCCCAGCTCGCAGTCGGAGGCGGGGAGAGCACCGAACGTTCTCTGCGGCACCTGCGTTCGCTGCTGAGCGCCAGGGTAAGAACATGACCGCGCCTGCGATCGGGGACGTGACACGAAGGCCGATGGGCGTCCTCTCTGCGAGCCCGTCCGGGCGGGAGACATCGATTTAGCCTGTCGGCTTACGACGTGTGAGCGAAAGCCGCGCCAGTTGCGGTCCAGGACCGTGAGCCCGCCGCTCTCCAGCAGCTCGGCGGCCATCCGATAGCGTCTCGACCTCCTCTTGGGCACGTCACCCCGGCGGACGCCAGGGGCGTAGGGCTGTGTCGACCGCCAGGCGGTGTGCCGCCTCGGTGTGCTCTCCGACGTGCATGACTTCGTAGACCTGCTGCCCGTAGGTCAGGGAGCTCAGCAGCAGAACCAGGTCGTCGACCGGTGTTTCCGCGACCAGGTCACCGTCGTGCACGGCCTGACCCACCGGGACAGCCAGTTGCTCGTTCCACCAGCTCTCCTGGCCGAATCGACGGGTGACGAGCGGGCGAGTGGCGGCCCGGCCCCAGAAACCGACGATCACGTGGGCTTCGTCTCGGGTTTCTTCGCGCAGCGGCAGAAGTTCTTCCAGCGTCGCCAGCAGCAGCGCCCAGCCGCTCAGGCCCTCGGTCGCGCGTTCGATCCGTATGGCGGTGTTGCGCACGATGCGGTCCGCGGCCGCCGTGATGACTGCGTCGAAGTTGTCGAAGTAGTACCAGAGCCCGCCGAGCGCGACTCCCAGTTCGTCGGCGAGTGCGCGGCTGGTCACTCCCTCGTAGCCGTTGCGCGCGACCATTCGCAGGAAGGCTTTGACGATCTCGTCGCGGCGCTTCCTGTGGTCGACGATCTTCGGCACGCGGCCCTTCTCTCATCCAGCACTAAGCTTTTTTGAGCGCTTGTTCAGTTTACTCCCGAAGCGAGGTAATCTCGCGAGACCCGTGTGACGACGACGTCAACAGCAGTGAGGTGCCGATGCCGAACCGCACGACGTTCAGCGTGGAAAGCGCCCGGGCGACTGTGACGCGCGATCCGGAGGTCTTCGCGCAGCAGGCATCGTCCGCGTTCGTCCCGCTGCACATCGAGCGATCGGGACGCAGTTCCTTCTGGGCGCAGTTGCGCAGTGCGCGAGCCGGGGGCGTCACGATTTCCGAGGTGCGGGCCGAGCCGCACCGAGTGGTGCGGCGGGCCGACGCGCGTGCGAAATCGGGTGGGTACAAGCTCAGCTTGTTGGTCTCGGGACGGTGCCTTCTCGCCCAGGACGGCCGGGAGGCCGTGCTGGGCCCTGGGGATCTCGCGCTGTACGAGACGAGCAGGCCGTACGTGCTCGAACTGGACCGGGCGTTCTCGATGGTGGTGCTGATGATTCCGCCCGGATCGGCCGGGTTTCCGGCAGAGCGCGCCGACGGGCTGACCGCCGTCTCGCTCGGCGGCGAGCGGGGCGTGGTGGACCTGGCCCGGCCGTTCCTCACCAGCCTTCCCGAGCACCTGGAGGAGTTCTGCGGTGCGCCCGGGCACCGGCTGGCCTGCAGCACGGTCGAGCTCGTCGCCGCACTGATCGACGAGCGGGCGGGCTGTGATCCGGACCCGCGTGCTCGGCTGGCCGAGCGGTGCAAGGCCTACATCGAGGAGAACCTGCCCTGCCGGGACCTCGGCCCCGCCACGGTCGCGGCCGCGCACCACGTGTCGACGCGGCACCTGCACGCGCTGTTCCACGCGCAGGGCTTGTCCGTGGCCAGCTGGATCCGAAAACGACGGCTCGAACGGTGCCGTCGTGACCTGACCGACCCGATGCAGATCGGCTCCACGGTGTCCGCGGTCGCTGCGCGGTGGGGGTTCGCCGACATCGCGCATTTCAGCCGGGCGTTTCGCGCCGAGTACGGGATCGCTCCTAGCACGTTGCGCGCGCAAGCCCTCGGCCCGCGAGGAACTCGTCAGTCGTGGCAGCAGCCCGACTCGAGGTAACCGTGCTCGCCCGCAGCCGCCGCCGAAGCGGGATCGGCGCTGTCCGTGCGGTCGGGTGATTCCGCCTCGTACACGACCTCGCCACCGACGCAGGTCAGCTCCACCGGAACGTCCGCGATCGCATCCGCGGGCATCCGCATCAGGTCGTCGCCGAGCACCGCCAGGTCCGCGGCCATGCCTTCGGCCAGGGTGCCCTTCCATTGCTCCGCGCCGTCCTGCCACGCGCCCGCGCTGGTGTAGCTGGCGAGGGCCGGTCCGAGCCCGATGACCTGGTCGGCGCCGAACACCTCGCCGGTGGCCAGGCTCGCCCGGGTCACCATGGCGGCGAGGCCCTCGCGGAAGTCCGGCAGCCCGACGACCGGGGCGTCGGAGGCGCTGCCGACCGGAACGCCCAGTTCCATCGCGGTCCGGAACGGCCACTGGTAGTCGGTGCGTTCGCGGCCCAGCACGTCGACCAGCTGGTGGGACAGGGAGCGCTTGATCTGCGGGTTGAAGCTGACGCCGAAGCCGGAGGCCGCGATGCGGCGCAAGTCGTCCTCGCGGGTGAGGTCGCCGTGGATGACGTAGTGCCGCAGCCCGTTGACGCCGAATGTCGCCGACGCGGCCTGGTAGGCGTCGATGACGGCGTTGACGGTTCGGTCGCCGGTGGCGTGCGTGCCGACCTGGAAACCCAGTTCGTGCGCCGTCATCACCCACTCCTGCAGGGTCGTCAGCTGCTCCTCCGGAGTGTCGCCCGGCGTGGTCATCGCGCCCGTCCCGCCGCCGACGTAGGGCTCGCTCACCCAGGCGGTCCTAGCCTGGGTCGGCACCCCGTCGCCGTAGATCTTGACCTGGCTGACGTTGAGCCACCGAGGGTCTGCGTCCCCGCCGCGGAAGGGTTCCAGCTGTTCCCGCAGATCGCGTGCACCGCCGGCGAGCAGCATCGCCGTCACGCGCTGCCTGATCGCGCCCGAGGCCTGCAACGCCGCGTACCGGGCGATGTTCTCCGCGTCGGTCCCGGCATCGGTGATGGAGGTGATCCCGTTGCGGTGCATCAGGGCGATGGCGGTGGTGAGGGCACGGCGTTGCTCGTCCTCGGTGAACTCCGGCACGACCGCGTCCACCAGCCTCGCCGCGCCTTCGAGCAGCAGACCGGTCGGTTCGCCTGCCCCGTCCTTGACGATGACGCCGCCGAGCGGCGGCTCGGTGTGCCGGTCGATGCCCGCGAGTTCGAGGGCCTTCGTGTTGACCCACAGGGCGTGGCCCGACCATTCGCGGAACGCGACCGGGTTGTCCGGGGTGAGGTCGTCGATGTCCCGCCGGTGCGGGTACCGGCCGTCGCTGAGGTAACCCTGGTCCCAACCGGCGCCGCGAATCCATTCCCCTGGTCGTTTGGCCTGCGCGGCCGCGCCCAGCGCCTCGCGGATGTCCGCGATCGACCGGACCGCTGAGCGGCTCAGGTCCAGGGTCAGCGGCGGCTGGTTGGTCCCGAGCTGCAGGGGATGGATGTGAGCGTCGTTGACACCGGGGATCACCGTGCGCCCGCGCAGGTCGACGACCTCGGTGCGGGGCCCGATGCAGGACCGGATCTCCGACGAGGTGCCGACCTTCGCGACCAGGCCGTTGCGCACGGCGATCGCCTCGCACGGGGCGGGATCGCCCGCCATGGTGAGGACGTTCCCGTTGACCAGGACCAAATCCGCGTTCATCTGTGTCCCTCCGACATCGCTTGCCGGGTTCATCGTGGGTCACGTGCGGACTGCTGTGAACGCCGCCGAGAGCGCGTTCGTTGACGATGCGCGCAAGACTTCGCCGGAGAGCCGGTCCCGTCTGATCCGCCGCCGCTCGCGTGCACGGCAAGCGGCATCCGGATTGGACCGCTGCGTGTTCCCGTGCTGTGCGTGGTTTCCGGGGCTCCTTTCGGGGCGGCGGGATCGTACGTGCATCGCCAAGCACCGTGCGCGGACGTCCTAACCGCGTCGAGCGCAGTGTTCTTACTGTGCCGCTATTTGGAGGTAACGCATGGACACGTATGAGAACCTGCTCGCGGCGGTCACGGTGCCGGGCGGGCACGCCGTCACCGATCCGGCGACCGACGAGGTCATCGGCCACGCTCCCGTCGCCACGCCGGATGATCTCGAGCGCGTGGTGGGCGCGGCCCGGTCTGCCCAGCGCGAGTGGGACGCACTGGGGCACGAGGAGCGTTCTCGGCTGCTCAACGCGGCCGCCGACGCCGTCGACCGGTCGGCCGACGCACTGGCCGAGCTGATCTCGCGGGAACAGGGAAAACCGCTCAGCGGCAGGGGAAGCCGGTTCGAGGTCGGCGGTGTCGCCGCGTGGCTGCGCACCGCCGCTGCCACGCCGCTGGAGCCGGAAACGGTCCTCGACGACGCGTCCGGCAGCGCGACGTTGCGCTACCGCGCTGCAGGGGTGGTCGGCGCGATCGGGCCGTGGAACTGGCCGGCGCTGATCGCGTCGTGGCAGCTGGGTCCGTCGCTGCGGATGGGAAACGCGGTGGTGATGAAACCGTCGGAGCACACGCCGCTTTCAGTGCTGGCGCTGGGAGAGATCGTGAACCAGGTGCTGCCGGCGGGTGTGTTCACCGTGCTCTCCGGCGACCGCGATCTCGGTGCCGCGATGACGGCGCACCCTGGCTTCGCGAAGCTGATGTTCACCGGATCGACCCGGACCGGGCAGGCCATCGTGGCGGCCAGCGCGCGCAACCTGCCGCGGCTGACGCTCGAACTCGGCGGCAACGACCCCGGGATCGTCCTGCCGGACGCCGACCCCGCGGCCATCGCCGAGGAGCTCTTCTGGGGCGCCTTCATCAACACCGGTCAGACCTGCGCGGCGCTCAAACGCCTGTACGTGCACGACAGCCTCCACGAAGCCGTCGTCGAGGCGCTGCGGCAGAAGGCGGTGGAAACACCGATGGGTCGCGGCCTCGATGAGCAGAGCCTGCTCGGTCCGCTCACGACGGCCTCGCAGTTCGACATCGTCGACGGCCTGGTCGAGAAGGCGAAGAGCGCCGGTGCGCGGGTCGTGGTCGGCGGTGAGCCGGACCGGGCCGCGCCGGGCAACTTCTACCCTTCCACCCTTGTCACCGACATCTCAGCCGATGCGCCGCTGGTGGTCGAGGAGCAGTTCGGTCCCGCGTTGCCGATCCTGCGCTACCGCGACCTCGACGAGGCGCTCGAACAGGCCAACGGGCTCGACGTCGGGCTCGGTGCGTCGGTGTGGTCGTCGGACCCCGACCGGGCGAGGCAGGTCGCCGAACGGGTCGAGGCGGGCACGGTGTGGGTCAACAAGCACGGCGCGGTGCACCCGATGGTGCCGTTCGGGGGCGTGAAGGGATCCGGCTACGGCATGGAGTTCGGTGTCGAAGGCCTGAAGGCCGTGGCGGTGCCCCAGGTCATCAGCAGCTGAGCGGCGAAGAGCGGGGCCTCCACCGCGGAGGCCCCGCTCTTCGGCTCTGTCAGGACGCGAGCCGGGTGTCCCGCGGCTGAGTCGAGCGGTACGACTTGTTGGCGAGCGCGACCACGATCCCGGCCGCGAAGGCGAGCGCCACGATGCCGAGCAGGATGCCGGCGAGCGTTCGCGAGCCGCTGATCAGCGTCGTGAAGTTCAGCAGCACCAGCACCGTGATGGTGAGAACGCCGAGGAGCCCGAGCGTTGGCGCGATCCGGGTGTTCCACACCCGCTGATCCACTCCGGAGCGGGCGAAGAACACGAGGATCGCGAGCCCGGTGAGCAGGATGAGGAACAGGATGCTGACCGTCGCGAGGCCGGACATCCAGGTGAACAGGTTGAGCACCGGATCCGCGCCGGCGAGCACGAAGATCGCGAGGATGACCACGGTAGCGGCGGTCTGGGCCAGCGATGCGACGTGCGGGGAGCCGTACCGGTCGTGCGTTCTGCCGAGCTTGGCGTGCGCGACCCCGCCGCGTCCCAGGGAGAACAGGTAGCGCGCGATGGCGTTGTGGAACGCCAGCAGCGCCGCGAACAGGCTGGTCAGCAGCAGGATGTTCATGATGTCGGCGTAGCCGGCGCCGATGTAGCCTCCTGCCACGTCGAACACGAGCCCGGAGGGGTTCTCCGCTGCGGCCGCCTCGATCTGGTCCGGGCCGTGGGCGACGACGATCGTCCAGCTGGCGAAGGTGTAGAACGCGCCGATCAGCAGGACGGCCATGTAGGTGGCGATCGGGATGGTGCGCCGGGCGTTGCGGGCTTCCTCGCCGTAGATCGCGGTGCCCTCGAAACCGATGAAGGAGGCGACCGCGAACATCACCGCGATGCCGGGCGCGCCGTGGAAGAACGTGCCGGGGGAGAACGAGGTCCCGGAGTACCCCTGCGGTCCGCCCTTGGCGAGGATGACGATGGAGAGGATCGCGACGATGCCGATCTCCAGCACGAGCACCACGCCGAGCACCTTCGCGCCGAGGTCGATGCTGCGGTAGCCCAGCAGCGCGACGACGACGAGCAGCACCGCGGCGAGCAGCCACCACGGGATCTCGGGCCCGCCACAACGCGTGATGAGGTCCTGCAGAGTGGACGCGGCGAGGCCGTAGACGGCGGCCTGGATGGCGGTGTAGGTCAGCAGTGCGAGCCCGGCCGCGCCGAGCCCTGTCGTCGGGCCGAGCCCCTTCGTGACGTAGGCGTAGAAGGCGCCGGCGTCGACGACGTGGCGGCTCATCGCGGCGTAGCCGACGCTGAAGACGACCAGCACGACGGCGACGATCGCGTAGGCGAGCGGCACGCCCGGCCCGTTGCTGATCGCGAGCATGACCGGCAGCGCACCTCCGATGGAAGTGAGCGGTGCGGCGGCCGCCACCACCATGAACACGATGCCGGCGACGCCGATGGATCCGCGCAGTCCTCTGCCGGACTCGGTGGTTTCTTCACTCATGGCAGCACTCCCCGGTGGTCTCGTTCGACCGGGGCCGGCAATGCGCGCTGGCGCTGGGAGGGACGTCGAGCGCGGGGTTGCGGTCGAAGAAGCCGACGGGCTTGAGCTTGAAGCCGGTGTAGTCCACCGGCATGATCGGCCAGTCCTCCGGGCGGGGGAAGTGCGTGAGCCCGAAGGTGTGCCAGACGACCAGGTCCTCGTTCTCGATGCCGCGGTCGTTGCTGACGAACGCGGGAAGCCCCGCTCCTCCTGGGTGCTGGTTGACGAAATCGCCTGCGGCATAGCGCTCAGCCGGGTCGTAACGGGTGACCCACAGGTGCTGGGTGGCGAAGGTGGCGCGGCGCTGGATCGGCGAGTCGTCGGCGGCGAGCAGTTCGGGATTGCCCTCGGGGAGCAGCGCGTAGGCGACCGGGTCGCCGAGGCGGTTGCGCGACTCCGGGTTGGTGATGTGCCAGACCCGACCGGCGCGGTTGTCGGCCAGGCGCTGGGCCTGCGACTCGGTGCGCAACGGCGTTCGGGTGTGGGTGAAGGCGTTGCCGCGCGGGTTGTCCGGCCCGATCGGCACGCGCTGAACGTTGATCTCCTCGACGGAGTTGTGGTGCCCGTCGACCATCATGTCCAGCCGAGCGGAGAACAGGTGCTGGTGGTATGGAGCGCCGAGTCCGGGCGCGAGCTGGGAAGCGTACGGGTTGGTCGTGTCATTGCCAGGGCCGGGGTAGGCGGAGGTGAACACGACGCCGGTGGCCTTGGCCTCGCACTCGATGGTGCCGTCGAGGTAGAGGTACCAGTAGAAGCCGTAGTCGTAGTTGCCGATGGTGGTGAAGAAGGAGATCACCATGCGGCGCTGCCTGCGGGTTTCCGACGATCCCGCCCACAGGTCGGTGTGCTTGAACAGCACGCCGAAGTCCTCCTCGTGCATGCAGATCGCGTTGCGCAGCACGCGGGGGTGTCCGAACTCGTCGGCGATGACGGCGTCGAGGTAGGTGATGTCGCCGAGGCAGTCGCAGCCGAGTTCGAGGGCGTTGGCGTAGCGGCCAATCATGTACTCGCCGGTGTCGAAGTAGTTCTGCCAGGAGCGCACCGGCGAGGGATCGGCGTAGGGCACGACCATTTCGGAGATCGACGCCCGGTGCACGATGGGTCGCTCGCGCTCGCCGTCGCGGAACGAGATCTGGTGCAGCACGAGACCTTCACGCGCGTCGAAGCCGATGCGCAGTGACCAGTTCTCCCATTCCAGCCGGTCGCCGTCGAGGGTGAAGCTGGGGCCTTCGGGCTGGATGATCTCGATCGGCTTCTGCGATGTCCGAAATGGACCCGTCACTGCGGGGTCGTCGTAGTTTCCCGATTCCGGAGGGATCGGGACGGGCCCGAGGTCGATGACCTGGGTGACCGTCCGGTTGTCGACGTCGACGTAGCCGACCAGGCCGTCGATCGGGTGCGCCCAGGCGTGGTCCTTCGGGTGCTCCTGCAGGAAGGCCAGGCCGCGCAGGATGCGCCTGCCCGTCTCCTCGGGGTAGCCGAAAACCCCTGCCGACAGGGGAGCGACCCGGACCTTCGCCGGGTCTAGGTCACGTGCGGCCAGCGCCTGCAGCCAGCGCTCATCTTCGGCGAGGACCTGCTCGACGAGCTCGAACTCCTGGTCCAGCACCGGGAGCTGGCCGTCGGTCGCCGGGTCCAGCAGGGTCTCGCGCAGAACCGAATCGGATTCCAGCGAGAGGACGACATCCCGGCCGCCGGAGGCCGCAACGTCGTGCAGCAGCACCCGCACGAGCCGATCGGGCCGCTCCAGGCCGTAGAGGGCTTCTTTCGAGGGTTCTTCCAGACCGAGGTAGACCACGCGGGCGGTGTCCGTCAGGAACCCGGCGCTGTCGAGGATCTTCCTCGCGCACGTGATTTCTTCGGCGGACAGCCGGTCAAGCGGATGAGAGAACGTGGTCGCGGAGTGGGTTGGCATCATTGACTCCCGTTTTTCTACACACGTAGACAGAAGGGTGAGTCATCGCGGACGCGTGCACAAGGGGTTGCGGGCAGCCGATCGATAAAGTGGGTTGGGTTCTAACCGGGGAGCAATGGTGCCGAAACTTGTGGACCACGAAGAACGTCGTGCTCGCATCGCGGATGCGGCCTGGCGGCTCATCGCCGAGAGAGGTATCGAGGCAGCCACGATGCGTGCGATCGCCGAGGCCATCGGCATGGCCAACGGCGCGCTCAAGCACTACTTCCCGGACAAGAACTCGATCATCCGCGTGGCTTTCACCCACGTGTTCGACTCGACCAACCTGCGGGTGCGGGAACGCCTGCGTGGTCGGTCCGGGATGGCAGCGCTGCGGGTCTTCTGCGAGGAGATCATGCCGGTCGCGGACCTGACCGACCTCGAAGCCCGGGTGGTCCTGCCCTTCTGGCAGCGCGCGCTGGCCGATCCGGACCTGAAGCGGCTCTACACCGATTCGATGGCGTTGTGGCGCGGCCAGATCATCGACTTCCTTCGCCAGGGCCGTGAAGAGGGCACCGTGCGCACGTCGACCCCGGACGACGTCGTGGCTGAACAACTGCTGGCCATGCTCAACGGACTGCAGTCGCTGGCGCTGCTCGACGCGGCATCGGGTACCGCGGATGTGCAGCGCCGCACGGTCGAGGCGTTCCTGGGGTCGTTGAAGTAGCGCCGTGGACGAGCATGTGAAGTCGGGCTGGGGGCGACGGGGTCGTGGGTTCGAATCCCGCCGACCCGACGGGTGAGGGTTTCCGCAGGTCATAGCCTGTGGGGGCCCTCTTTTTGCGTTCTTGTTCTGCTTCCTGTGGTCAAGCATGCCGCTCATGGACACCTTGACTGCGGAGTTGTGGAGTGGCTGTTGTCGCTTGGCAAGATCACCGAGCGTCTGTCGAGCGTGTGGGCCGGGGCCCTGCGTGACTGGGAACGCAGCCTGCGTTCGGTGAACCATCCCGAGATCACTTGCTAACAACCCGACCCGAAGCCGCCTGCGTCGCTCGCTCGGGCGTCAGCGCTGTGAGGTGGCCTCGCTGCGGCGTATGGTCTGCTGGATGGGTGATGACGCGTCCCCGCTTCCGTTCGATGCGATCTGGCGGCAGGTCGTGGGGCCCATCGCTGTGCTTGATCTCCAGGCACGTCATGTCGACGTGAATCCTGCTATGTGCCGCATGCTCGGTTATGACCGAGACGAGTTGATCAAGCGGGATCCGGTCGATGTGATCCATCCGGATGACGAACCGGTGGGGCGGCAGAACGTCGACAGACTCCTCGCCGGCGAGTTCGACAGTTTTCCGGTCGAGGTCCGTTTGCTGCACTCCGACGGCAGCGTTCTCTGGGTTCTGGTGCAGACCTCCTTGATCAGGGACGACGCGGGCGCGCCCTCGCTGGTCGTGTGCCAGTTCCACGACATCACCAGGTACCGGGAGCTGCTGCTGCTGTGGCGTCAGACGGTGAGCAACGCGCCGATCGGCATGGCGCTGTTGGATCTGGACGGGAGCTGGACCGAGGTCAACGAGAAGTTGTGCGAGCTCGTGGGTTACCACCGGGAAGAGCTGGTAGGCAGTCCGTGCACGGGTCTGGTCGATGCCGCCGAGGACCAGTCTCAGCATCGTTCCGCGTTGACCGCACTTCGCGAGGGCCGGGAAACCTCGGCGACCTTGGAGGTTAGGTTCCGCCATCGTGACGGTGATCAGTTCTGGCTTCTGACCCGGCTGAGCGTGGTGCCCGGAGCCGATGACCAACCCGTGTACTTGGTGGGCCAGTACGAATCGCTGGGCGGGGGAGCGAGGTTGAGCGAGGAACGTCTGGACCGGCTCACCAGGATGGCCCTGCACGATCCGTTGACCGGTCTGGCCAATCGCGCTCTGTTGATCGACCGCCTCGAGCATGAGCTGGCCGAGCTCGGGGAACGGGGAGGTGTGCTGGCTGTGCTGATGATCGACCTGGATCGGTTCAAACCGGTCAACGACCACTACGGGCATCCGGTGGGCGACCAGTTGCTCATCGCCGTGGCGCAGGAGTTGATCAGCGCGGTTCGGGGGACGGACACAGTTGCACGCTTCGGTGGTGATGAATTCGTCGTAGTCGCACGGGTGCCGGACTTCGCCGAGGCCGGCGCGTTGCGTGACCGCGTGGTCCAGCGGCTCGTCAGCGACACGGTCGTGTGCGGGCGGTCGCTGAGCATGTGCGCGAGCGTTGGGCTTTCCACGACGCAGAATCCCAAGACCCCGGGACATTTCTTGATCGACAGGGCCGACCAGGACATGTACCGCGTCAAGCATCGCAACCGCGGCTGAGTCTCGGTGAACCCCGTTGGCGCGGTTCCGCGACCCCGTTTTCAGAACTTGCGTTCGGCCAGGTTGATGGGTGTCCGGGAGTGCCAAGGTCTGGGCTGGAAGCTGGTCCGCCGAGTGGTCGGTGACGCGCGGAACTGACGGGCCTGGCGAAGCAGTCAATACCTGCTCATCGGTGTCATAGGTCGTGAATGTATCTCCAAGAGTGCGATGCGGTGCAGTTCTGGGGGCGAGGCGGCGTAGCTTCGAATCCCGCTGTTCCGGCGGCCAAAACCGCCTGCTGTCCTGCACGTTGGTGCGGCACAGCGGGAGGCGTTCCGGTGTGGAGCTGATGCTCCGTCGCGCAGCAGCATCTCCACCCAGTCGTCCTGCGCTTGCTGCGCGACCTCGACCTCGTCGTAGCCCTCGGTGAGAGTCGTTGAGACGATCGCGGCGATTGTCTCTGCGGCCCGCCTCTACCGCCGCCTGATCCGCCCACCCGTCTGCTCGCTGGTGGCATGCCACGAATCCCGTACGTGGCATGCACCAGCGCTTTTCAGACGACCACGACTCGGCGTCCTCGCGTGTGACCGGCTTGGCTGTCGATGTGCGCCGCCGCGGCCTCCGCGAGCGTGTACGTCTTCTCGACCGGGATGTGGAGCTTGCTCCGCGAGAGGAGGTCGGCGGCTTCGGCGAGCGCTTCGGGCACGCTCCCGGCCACGCCGGAGAACCGGGCACCGAGCTCCGGCGCGCCGAGATCGGCGATGGAGACCACCTTCCTCGGGTCCCCGGTCAGTTCGATGAGTTCACGGATCACGCCTGAGCCCGCCAGGTCGAGGGCCGCGTCGACCTGGCCGAGCCCCCGGACTCGCTCGACCCAGCCCTCACCGTAGGTCGTGGCGAGGGCGCCCAGGCCTCGCAGGTAGTCCTGGTTCGCGGCCCCGGCCGTGCCGATCACCGTGATGCCGCGCTCACGGGCGATCTGCAGCACCGCCGATCCGACGCCCCCGGACGCACCGCTGACCAACAGCGTCTGCGCGGGCCGGACGCCGACCTCGCGGATGACGCGCAGCGCGGTCTCCACCACCGAGGGGTATCCGGCCGCCTCCTCGAAGGTCAGTCCCTCGGGCATCCGGGCCCAGGCCGACAACACGGCGAATTCCGCATAGGTGCTCGAGCCTTCGCCGAACACGTGGTCGCCGACCTCGACCCCTTCGACGCCATCGCCGACCTCGTCCACCATCCCGGCGGCGTCGAGCCCGATACCGGAGGGCAGTTCGGTCGGGTGCGCGCCGAGGATCTGGCCTTCCCGGACTCGCCAGTCGACGGGGTTCACTCCTGCTGCTCGGACGGTGATGCGTACCTGGCCTGGGCCCGCATGAGGTTCCGCGGCGTCCAGGAGCTGCAGGACTTCGGGGCCGCCGAACTCGGCGAAGATGACCTTCTTCATGCTGTCGTCCTTAATGCTCACGGTCGGTTGTGGGTGAGCGTGTGTTTGTTGTTTCCCTCGGCTGACTGCCGCGGTTGACGGCACGCGGCTGGTTCGGGTGGCGGGGTCGGTGGTGATCATCCAGTGGCTGAAGGCGGCGTAGCGTTCGGCGGACCCGGCGGCGCCGTTGGCGTTTTCGGCTGTGTCGGGTTCGTCGGCGAACCCGGAGCACTCCGGCGTCCTCGATGCCGAGAGTGCCGCCCGCAGCGAGGCCGCGGTGGTCAGTCCGACCAAACCCGCCCCCCGACGATCACCGCGTGCGTCGTTCGTTCCCGTTCGTTCTTCATGCAGTCGAATGTAACCCTAACAGTTAGTATTTAATATCAGTTAGGTTTTTGTGTCTGATAGCATCAGCTGATGACCGCCCCGTCCGGACGCCGTGAGCGCAAGAAGGCCGCGACCCGTCAGAAGATCGCCGACACCGCGCTGCAGCTGTTCCTGGACCGCGGGTACGACGCGGTGGGCATCCGTGACGTGGCCGCAGAGGCCGACGTCGCCGTAACCACGGTCTTCTCCCACTTCGCCTCGAAAGAGGCCCTCGTGTTCGAGCGCGACGAAGACTTCGAGCAAGGCCTCGCTCGGGCGGTCACCGACCGGGCTCCGCACGAGCCGCTCATCCCCGCGCTGCGCCGCGAGATCCAGGCGATGGTGCGCCATTGCACGGCGGACAGCGCCGCCCCGATCTGGCGCATGATCGACGAATCACCTGCCCTACGGCAGTTCGAGGAGTCGATGCGGCTGCGCCATGCGGAGTCGCTGGCAACGGCCATCGCTGCCGATCTCGACCTGCCGCAGACCACCACGGTCTGCCGGACGATCGCGAGGTTCGTGATCGACGCCCATTCACTGGCCCGTGCGGCGGCCGATCCGGACGCCGCGTTGGACGAGATCTTCCGGATGATCGAGGCGGCCTGGGCCGTCACCCGCCCCTCTCGGCCCAGTTCTACCGAAGCTCCCGTGAGCCGCACAGCAGCGGGTACGCGGAGGTAGATCATCCGTAGTTCGTATCTGACCGGGTCGGCCGGATCTGATACGGGCGGACGTGGCGCACGAACATCCCGGTAGCGCGCGAGGATTCCGACCGCGTCATCGCTGGCTCGCCTTCTTCCGGGCGGCGCTCGGCGTGCCAGGCCGCGAGTGCGTCGGCCGATGGCCGGGCGTAGCGCGACAGGGTGCGGGTCGAGGTGTGGCCGGATTTGGCCATCAGCATCGGGGTGGGCATTCCGTCCTCGGCGGCGTGGGTCAGCGCGGAATGCCGCAGGTCATGCAGCGTCCACACGTCGGAGGCGTGCTTGAGCCGCTACGTCGGCACCCGCACCTGCGGTCCGGTGTTCTGCACCGCCCGTGTGCCGGTCGCCGCCGCCGACCTGGACCCGGGCGTCGGCGAGATCTCGATCGACCTGGCCTTCACCGCTGTGTTCGTGGTCGTGCTGATCCTGCGTTCGGTGGCCTTCAGCCTGTAGCGGTGTTCAAGGCCTTGCTCGCTCGTCCTGGCGGAGGTCAGGACGGCTGGCAGCGGGGGCACCAGACGGTGCTGCGCCCTGCGATCTTGCTCCGGCTCAGAGGTGTCGAACACCGCGGGCACCGGGCGTCGTGCTCGTCCCGGTGTCCGGTCAGCCAGGACGGGCGGTCGGGAACGTGCCCGACGCGGGACGAGCTGCGCAGCACCGAACCCAGTCGGGCGTGCAGTCTCGCCCAGTGCGCCGCCTCCAGGTCGGTGGTGCTCAGCGTCGGCGCCAGCCGCGAGCGCCACAGGATCTCGTCCACGCACAGGTTGCCCAGGCCCGCCACGACGGTCTGGTCCATCAGCGCGGGCTTGATCCGGCGTGCCGTGCGGGTCAGCCTGGCGCGCAGGTCGCGGCGGCTCACACCGGCGGCGTCGGGACCCAGGTCCCCGAGCAGTTCTTCGACCTCGGAGCGCTCGGTCGCCAACCGCAGTCCGGTGAGCTTGCGCATGTCCCGGTAGCGCAACGCACCGTCGCGGAACTCGAAGACGACGCGATCGTGCCGGTGATCGGCTTGCTCGCCCGGGGTCCACACGAAGGCGCCGGTCATGCCGAAATGCGCCAGCAGCTGCGGGTAACCGGACCGGTTGCGGGTCGGAACGCGAAGCCACTTGCCGTACCTGCTCGGCTCCGAGATCACACGGCCCTGGAGAGCACGTGTGAACTCCTCCGGTGAGGTGTGCACGACGCCCGCGTCGAGCACGCGCACGGAGGCAACTTTCGAGCCCACGACGTGGTCGGCGACGACGCGGCGAAATCCTTCGACGTCGGGCAGCTCCGGCATGGGCCTCACCTACGGATGGTCGTCGCCCGGGGTGTGCGGATCGGTTCCGTGCCCGAATGTCGCCAAGCGCTCGACGAGGGCGTCGTCATCGGGATCCAGGGGCATCGGCTGCTCGACGTGCCCGGTGCGGTCTCCGGTGGCGAGCACGCCCAGCCATCCCGCCGCCTCGTCCGGATCGGGGAGCAGCGAAGCGGCATCGGCCTCCTGCCCGACCCGGTAGTAGCGGCGGCCTTCCTCGCTGAAGCTCCAGCCGAGGTACGGCGTCCACTCCACGGATATCTCCGGTGCGCCGCTGACCACGATCTCGACGGTCATCCGCTGCCGGTCCAGGCGGGCCGTGTCCAGCTCGATCTCCATCGCCCGGGCGGCCGTGCGCACGTCGTCCAGGTAACCGGCCATCGCATCCACCGTGCCGAGCCGCCCCTCGCTGCGGTCGCGCACGTGCCTGTCCAACGGGTCGCCGTTCATCGTCGCGCTCCACCAACCTTCACCGGCGGGGATCAGCACCCGCCCGACTCACCTCGGTGTTCCCGCCACCCGCTGGTCGCAAAACCCGATCAACCCGAGGCTTCGCCGGCATAGCGCTCTCCTGATCCGTGTTCGGCCCCGACGCGCCATCAGCCTCTGCCGGGCGATCTGGTCACGCGATCGAGAACAGGGCCAGCAGATCCGCGCCCGGTTGACCAGCACCCACGACGTCCACCAGGACGACGACCACGAGCGGCGGTCCCAGCCGGGCGGAACAGTGCCGCGTCGGCCTCGGCTCGGGTGTCGAAGGTCGTGCCCGGCCAGTACACGAGCTCGATCTTGATGGTCGACCACAGGTTCTCCGCGAGGGCATTGTCGAAAGAATCACCGACGGAACCAGTAGGGGGTGCGATGCCGGCATCGGCCAGCCGTGAGGTGAACCGGATCGCGGTGTGTGACGCCCCTTGTCGCTGTGATGAATTAACTGCCCATCCTGGACATCACGGGACCACAGCCCGTAATCCAGCGCGGCCAGCACCAGGTCGGTATCGGCGCGAATGGCGGTCTTCCATGCGACGATGCGGTTGGAGAACGCATCACGCACCGATGCCAGCCACAACACGCCCTCTCCGGTGATCAGGCGGGTCAGATCGGCAACCCACAGCCGATTCGGCGAGGTGGCGGCGAACTCGTGCGCCGACCGGATCTCTGCGATCCGTTCCAGCAGCTCGGTGTCCTCGCGGTGGCGCTGCGAGGGCGATGCGGCGCGGGCACGACAGTCGTAGTAGGTCGAGGCGGGGATGTCCAGGACCCGTAGTACGAGACCGACCGAGAAGTCATGGTCATCGATGAAACTCATGACCGCCTCCGGGTCAGGTCGACCTCGCCCGCAAAATAGGCGCTCGCCGCCCGCAAGACGTCGTTGACCCGCTCAAGTTCGGCATTCTCCCGGCGCAGACGGCGGTTCTCCTCGGTCATGTCTGTCGTCGGCCGGTCATGCTGCTCGTCTCGGTCGGCCTCGTCCTGGCGGATCCAGTTCCGCGACGCCTCCGGATGCACGTTCAGCTGCTCGGCCAACCGCCGCGCCGGATCGCCGGCTTCGGGTCCGACTCCTGATACAGCCGCACTGCGTGTTCCCGCAGCTCATCCGGGTGCTGCCATAAGGACTTCCTTCCTCGGTCTGCCCGAGCAGACCAGACTCGGAAGCCTCCGGACAAGCGGGGGGAGCTCAGTGGCGTTCACTTCGCCCCCGCTGTTCGTGACGCCCCGAGTATTCGCTCTGGACCTGGCCGAGTGGACGATCTGGTTGTCAGGTCGGTGGGGTGGGTGTTGTCCTCCTACCCCGGGGGCCGTTGAGCTGCCTACGGTGGGTTTATGGACTCATGGGAGGCGAAGGCGCTGGACAGCCCGCTCGGCGTGTTTCTGCGGGCACGGCGTCAGCAGGTGCGTCCGGAGCAGCAGGGCCTCGTGCCGGGCGGGTCTCGGCAGGTGGCGGGCCTGCGGCGTGATGAGGTCGCGATGCTGGCGGGGATCAGTACGGACTATTACGTGCGACTGGAGCAGGGCCGGGAGCAGCGTCCTTCGCGCATGGTGACTGAGGGACTGTCGGCGGCTTTGCTGCTTGACCGTGCCTCGGCGCGGTATCTGCGTGAGCTCGCCACGGCCGACGACGCCGCCGAAGTGGGTGGCGTTCTCGACCCAGGGCGGCTGGATGTAGTCCGGCCGTTGCTCGGCTCGTTGACCGGTCCTGCGATCCTGGTGGACCGCTGGCTCAACATTGTGGCTGCCAATGCGTTGGGCGAGATGCTTTACGAGGGGTTGGAGCATCGGGAGAACTACGCCCGGATGGTGTTCCTGTCGCCGGGGGCGCAGGAGTTCTTCGTCGATTGGTCCGAGCTTGCCCACTGCATGGTGGCGGCGTTGCGTTCCAGCGCCGGTTCCGAGGCGGCGGGCCGGTTGGAGCGGCTGGTGGGTGAGCTCGCCGTGGCCAGCGAGGTGTTCAGCACCGTCTGGGCGCAGCACGAGGTGTATGAGAAGGCCGTCGACCGCAAGCGGTTCCGACACCCGCTGGTCGGTGCGCTGGTGTTCAACCAGCACGTGCTGGAACTCCCCGACAGCGACGGTCACCAGATCTGGGCCTACCACCACACCGACGACGCCACGGAAGAAGCGCTGGTGCGTCTCCGATCGCTTGCCACGTTGTCGGCTTCCGTCACCCGGGAGGAGAGCACATCGTGACGCCTCCCCGAACCGTCCTGGGAACACGGCACTTTCTCCGGATGGGCTCGTCGAGGTCTATGCCATCGCTGCACCTGTAGCCGGAAACCGATACTGACACAGGAAGAATCATGTTCGTCATCACCGGAGCCAGCGGCCGCACCGGCCGCGCGGCGGCATCGCACCTGCTCGAGCACGGCCACAACGTGCGAGCAGTTGGCCGCGACCTGCGCAACCTCGCGCACCTCGCCGCCCATGGAGCCGAGATCTATCAGGCCGACCAATCTGACCCGACCGCGATGGCCACCGCTCTCCGCGGGGCCGATGCCGCCTACTTGGTCATTCAACCCAACTACATCCCCGACCACCCCGACTTCGCCGCCTTCCAGGACCGGGCGGCAGCCGCGCTCACCGACGCTGTCACTCTATCCGGGGTGCCGCGTGTCGTGGCGCTGAGCAGCTGGGGAGCACAACACCCCAGCGGTACCGGTCCCGTTGCGGGCCTGCACCGCTTCGAGAATCGACTCTCGACCGTTCCCGGAGTGGACATCACGTGGCTGCGCGCGGGTTACTACATGGAAAACCTCCTTGACCACCTCGACTCCGTGCGCACCCATGGTCGGATCATCGCGCCGTTCGATCCCGACGTGCCACTACCGCTGATCACCACGACCGACGTCGCCTTCGCTGCGGCCGAGGAACTGGCACGGCCGCAGGCCGGGGCACGAACCCGGGAACTGCAAGGTGAACGAGACGTGACCATGAACGAGGTTGCGCGGGCGATCGCGACAGCAATCGACGCACCTGTGACCTACGAACGCTGCACCGTGGAGACCTTCCACGAGCAGCTGCGCGAAGCCGGTGTGTCGGACAACGTCGCCGCGATGATGACGGAAGTCCCGCACGCTGTAAACACCGGTCATCTGCGGATGACCCAGTCGCGCACACTGGAAACAACCACCCCGACATCGCTGGAGACTTTCGTCAAGACCGAATTCGTGCCTGTGCTCAACGCCTCCTGACAGCCTTGCGAAGACGCTGGAAATTGCCCTTCCTCAGGCGTTCTCGCAGGACCAGCGTCCGAGAGGCCCAACCGGGCGGGCGCGATTGCTGAGGCCGTGATCGTGGCGCTGGAAGTCACCGTCGGAATACCGCCTGGTCGCCGATCACGATCGTCCCCGTCCCGAAGGTCGCAGCCCGCTGCAGCAATCGTCCCGACGAAAATCCCCAGCACATCGTCCAGGCGATTGCTGGGGATTTTCGTCTTGGACGAGGTGGGGTCAGAGTTGGATGGTGAGGGTTTTGGGGGTGTCTTGAACGTTGGAGCCTACGTGGAGGGTGTAGGGGCCTGGTTCGAGGTGCCAGCCGTTGTTCCAGTGGGCGAGATCGCGTTGGTGGACTTGGATTTTCGCGTCGATCTCTTCGCCGGGTTGGGCTCGGAGGGTGGTGAAGCCGACCAGCCAGCGTTGGGGGCGGTCGATGGTGGAGTGGGGGCGGGAAGCGTAGACCTGGATGACGTGCTTGCCGGGGCGGGTGCCCGTGTTGCGGGCGGTGATGGTGACCGTGGCGGCACCGTCGTCGGTGAAGCCGGTCGTGGTGGCGCTGGTGAGGTCCCAGGTCGTGTAGCCGAGGCCGTATCCGAAGGGGTAGGCGGGTTCCACGCCGGCTCGTAGCCAGGCTCGGTAGCCGATGTGGATGTCCTCGTCGTAGGTGATCACGCCTTGGTCTGGGGAGACGTTGAGGACGGGGACGTCTTCGAGCCTGGCCGGCCAGGTCGTGGGTAGGCGACCGCCGGGCTCGCGGGTGCCGGTGAGGATGTCGGCCACGGCGGAACCGTACTCCTGGCCGGCGAAGTAGTTCAGCACGATCGCGGCGGCGTCCTCCCGCCACGGCAGCAGGACCGGGGAACCGGAGTTGACCAGGACGATCGTGCGCGGGTTGGCCGCGAGGACGGCGCGCACCAGGTCGTCCTGCCGTCCCGGCAGGGAGAGGTCGGAGCGGTCGTAGCCCTCGGACTCCACACGCGAGTTCGTGCCCACCACGACCACCGCGACCTCGGCCTCGGCGGCCGCGCGCGCGGCCTGGGCGATGAGCTGATCGGCGTCCATCTCGGCGGGTTCGGTGCCGATCATGATGCTCAGAGCGTTGCTCAGCTCACCGGACATGAACTGCGGCGTGAACTCCACCCGGATCCGCACGGTCCGCCCGGCTTCGAACTCGATCGGCGCGGAGGCTGCGGGCGGGGACAGGAACGCCGCGCCCAGATCGTCTCCGACAGCCTCCGAGGTCTGCTCGGTGAGCAGCTCGCCGTCGACGAACACCTTGCCGGTGCCCACCGAGGCGAAACCGATCCGCTGCAGCCCGGATTCGGCCGGTGTGTAGTCGGTCTCGAAGACCAGGCTCGACATCGTGCCGATCGGGGCGTCGCCGCCGAAGTAGACCAGCCCGCTCGCCAAGCGGTCCTCGCTGAACAGCAGGTCGCCCTGCGCGTCGAGCATTTCCACGCGCACACCGGGGCCGCCGGTCGCCGGGTTGCGCATGGCGTCGCGGCCCAGCTCGGCCAGCCCCTCCTGCACGATCGCGCCCAGCGAGTAGGACACCTCGGCGTCAGGGAACACCGACCGGATGCCCTCCAGGGGAGACACGACCCGCTCGGGCAGCACGGTCGCGCTGCCGCCGCCCTGGGTGCGGGCGTGCAGCGCGTTGTGCCCGATCACCGCCACCCGAGTGGGCGCGGTGAGCGGCAGGATCCCGTCGTTGGCCAGCAGCACCGAGCCCTCGACCGCGGCCTCCCGCGCGAACGCCGCACCGTCCTCGACATGGATCGGGCGGACCGGTTCGAAGCCCTCCAGCGCCCCGACGCGGGCGGCCAGCAGCAGGATGCGACGCACCTTGCGGTCGATCGCAGCCTCATCGATGTCCCCGCTGCGCACCGCTTCGACCAGCGCCTCACCCCACGGCCCGTCCGGCCCGGGCATGACCAGGTCCTGGGCGTGCTTGGCGCTCTCCAGGCTGCGCACGGCGGTCCAGTCGCTGATCACCACGCCGTCGAAGCCCCACTCGTCGTTCAGCGGGGTATCCAGCAGGGTGTTCTCTGTGGCGGTGGCGCCGTTGATCGATTGTCTAAGCTCATTTCCGGCGCTTGCCGGAGAACCGGGGTGCCTGTCGAACTCCTCGAGGGCTACCCCGAGATGCTCAGACATGCCTGGGTGACTGGTCGCATGCCTGACCCGGACGAGCTCGTCAGTCGTCGTGAGGCTGGCCGCAAGGCGGCTGAAGGCGGCGTGTCGCTGCGCGCGTTGATCAATCTGTACCTGAGCGTGACGACGGCAGTCTGGCGGGAGTTGGTTCGAGGCGGCGAGTCCCTGGTGCCTTCGGAGGTTCGTCTGGACGTGGAGGCGGGGTTTCGTGCGGTCGATGATGCTGTCGTCGCACTCACGGAGGGTTACGAAGGTGCGCACCAGCTCGCGTTGCGTGAGGAGGAGGCCGCACGGCGCGAGTTCATCGAAGACCTGTTCTGCGGCCGCGGCGACCTCGGCCGACTGGCCGCGCGCGCTCAGCGGTTCGGGCTACGCCTGGCCGAGGCCCACGTCGTGAGCGTCGCGCGGGCCGAGCGGCCATTCGGGGAGGCCACGCCCATCACGCATCGCGTCGAATCCGCGCTGTCGGGGCGGTACGGAACGCGCGATCTCCTGGTCATCACCAAGGACGAGATGTTGGTGTGCATCGCCCCGAGCACGCTGCCTGAGGCGTCAGGAGAGCTCGCGCGCCAGGTAGGGGCCGCAGTAGGGGCCAGCAGGTCGTGGCAGGTGGGTATCGGGCGCGAGCATTTGGCCAGTTTCCGTCGCGCGGTGTTTCGCTCACGCGGTGACGGTCCTGTCCGCTAAGGCGTGAGGTAGCGAGCGGGACGTTCTGCGGGAACGCGCCTACGAGAACCAGGGGATGAAGGAGATCTTGAACGTCTGAAAGCGGAACCTAAGGGCAGCCCTGGGGTTTGGTGCGGACTAGGAGCTGTTTAGGAACGTGGGGCCCGGTGGTTGAACATAGTGAGGTCTCCGGTAGATGGATCAGCGACGAAGAAGATCAACATCTATCCGGAGACCTCGGTGGGAAGCGTATCGGTTGGCGCGC